>JANWXX010000143.1 GCA_025057345.1 Polyangiaceae bacterium
CCTTATCGTCATCACCAAGGATGTATGGAGCCTCCGTCTCAACTGGGACGTAGCCTTTTCCCCAGGGGGCTTGGAGCGGCTGGTCCTTGCCCCTACGGAAACCAACCTGCTCGGTTACCAGCACACCACTGGGCTTCGACTGGACCTACTCCCGGAGTCCGCAGCATTGGGGGTGCGCTATACGATCCCGAGGCTCCTAGGATTCTGGATTACTACCGGAGCAGAGGCTGGCGTGATCCTCCATCGTCGTACACGAGAGGTGGAGGGCTCCTTCGGTTCGCTGACGGTGGAGCGCCCGCTCTATTCGACGCGAACGCTCTGGGGGCTCCGCTTTAGCTCGACCTTTCGGGACGAGATTTCCCGGCGCTACGTCAACGCCAGGCTGAGCAGATTCGCTCGGCGCGAGGCTCCGGAGGCCGCCATCCCGTTCCTCTACCGCAGCACCCGGGCCACCACGACGGCTGTAGCGACCCGATCCTTCGGCTGGGCCCTAAAGAATGACCTGAGCCTTGGCCTCGAGCTTCTCTTGCGACGCTTCTCTATCCCCGGCGAGGAACACTTCGATCCGGAAACGGTGGAAGCCTTCCGCAGGACAAGAGTACCCACGACGGACGACCGACTGAGCCCCTTCGTCCAATGGAGGAGCTACACAACTCACTTCCTCCGTACACTCGATCTGGAAACTCTCGGGCTCCAAGAGGACGTACGGCTGGGGCACAGCGCTTCCCTACGCATCTACCCATCTTGGTCCGGCGTCCTATCTACGCGAACCCTTCTCGGGGTAGCGATGACAGCGGGGTACACAGTACCGCTGGGAAACGGCTATGCGCAGGTAGGGGTGGGTTCGACGACAGAGCATCAGCCGGTGGGTAATGGCTACCAGCGGATCGCAGATGGGGCGCTAGGAGTGGACGGGCGGGTGGTGACGCCACGGCTTCCCTGGGGGCGGCTGTTGGTGGATGGTTCCTTGCTGCACCGCTACCGGAACTACCTCAATCGTATTAGCTTCCTCGGGGGCGACGGGCGGCTGCGAGGCTGGCCTTCGAGTTACCTCGTGGGCAAAGACTTGGTGGTGTATAACGTCGAGTTCCGGACGAAACCTGTGCAGATTCTGTCGTGCCAGCTAGGAGGTGCCGTATTCTACGACGTGGGCGACGCGGCCAACGGACTCTCCCGCGTTGATCCGAAGCAATCGGTGGGGTTGGGGTTCCGTGCGCTCTTTCCTCAGCTAGACCGCGTGGTCTTCCGGGGGGATCTTGGCTTCCCTTTGCAGAGAGGCGGGCTGCCACCCGGTGTCCAACCGGTCAGCTTCTTTGTGGCCTTCCTCCAGGCATTTGGAGAAGATCGTTGAGCGGGAAACGGGATTCGAACCCGCGACCCCAAGCTTGGGAAGCTTGTGCTCTACCAACTGAGCTATTCCCGCGTGGTGAGAGGGAGATGTACTCCCCCCTCTGGACTTCGTCAACTCTCACGATAACTGCCCTGCCCAGGGCTCCTATTTCCGGGGTGGCCGGTATCCCCTACCCGCCCCCCAATCTGGTACCTGGACCTTAACGCTTGTTGGACGCGCGAGCGGTCATGAACCAAGCGGGCGAGGAAGCGACCCTCGTGCCTTTGGCGCTCCTGCGGACCAGGAACATTTGGCCGGGGGTGACGGACGAGCCAAGCTATGCGATTTTGCTTGCACCATGGGATGGCGAACAAGTCTGGCGGCTCTATGGGGAGTGATGCTCGGGGTTCTCGCCTGCGGGGAAAGCGCCCCCGCCCCCAAGGCTCCTCAGGCAGGCACCACCCAGGAGGCGGCGAAGACAAAACCTGTCGCATCCGAGGACAGCAAGAGCACCCTAGCGGCGCCTACCCGCATGCCGACCGCCAAGCCAATCGGGAAGACGAAGCCAGCGACGGGTCAGGACGAAACCACAGAGGTAGTCCCCGGGCAGTGTGACGAGCTGGAGAAGATTCTGGCGAAGTTGGTCTTCGAGGATCTCAACGGCAAGCTTCCAGCAAAGATGGAGTCGGTCCAGCGGGAGCAGCAAGAAAAGAAGAACGCCGAAGCAGCGCGGCAGACGGCCGACCAGTTCGGGGAGATGTGCCACCGAACCATGGTAGGAAAGACCATGCAACGCACCGCCCTTGAATGCATGTTCAAGGCTCGCACGTTCCCGGTGTTTGAGGGATGCACCCGCTGATGGCATCCGGTCAGAGGTTTTCTCTCCGGAGCATCCTAGGAAGGTCGTGAACCGCCACGCGGAGATCTACGCTGAGGCATTTCCTGAGATCATCCGCTGCTCGGACGCTCAGGACTGCCCCTTCTTCTTCAACAATGGCCTCTTCCTGTTGTCGCGGCTGGTAAAGGCCCCCGGCTGGTATACCGAGCGACTTGAGGGCGCCCTGGTAGTGCATGCGGCCAGTGACTGGGCGGTGGTACTGCCCATGACGCGGGATCGGGACACCTTCCGTACTGCCGTCTTGGAGGCACTTCTCTCAGAAAAACCTCTGCTTCGTGTACCGGGCTGGATCGCACTACCAGAGGCTGGCTCCTCTCGCATTGAGGTCCGCTACCTTTGGCCCGATTACATCTGCCGCACCGTAGACATGCAAACCATGGCGGGACGCCGCCTCAAGGGGATTCGCCAGCGGCTCAACCGGCTCGATCGAGATGCCCGCTTGGAAGTGATCCGCCTCAGTGCCAAGCATCAGCAAGAGGCCGGGGAGTTGGCCCGCCTCTGGTACCGTCAACGGCAGCCAGTCCTCAAGACCATGTATCTCTTCGAGGAGAACATCTGGCTCTTCGAGAACTGGTCCCTCGTCACCTCGTTGCTCCCGGGGGCCTTCGGCATCGGTGTGCTCCTGGACGGGCGCCTTGTTGCCGCCAACCTCTCCTGCCCACTGAGCGAAACATACTGGGCTTGCCACACCGAGCGCTATGATGGCGAAGGGCCTCTTTACTCCAACCAGCTCGCCTTCCGAGAAGCCTGTCGCTCCGTCGATCCCATCGAACGCCCCTACGTCAACGACGGCCCCGCCGAAGCTCCTTACCGCCCTGGCGTCGATGATCTCGCCGCCTTCAAGCACCGGCTGGCGGCTTTTGTACTTCAGCCGTTCCGCTTGCTGCAGCGCTGAGGAACGTCGCTATAGTAACGGCCTCATGCGTCAGATCTTCCCTGGGGGAGCTGGGGCCGCCACTACACCGCAGTTCTCTGGCCGGGTCGCCGCACCTCGTATCGAGGTGACTCTCGAACGAGAAGCTGGCAAGCCTGCCGATCGCGTTACAGTCCTCGACCAAGAGCTGGTGAGGATCGGCTCTCATCCCAGCAATGAGATCGTGGTCAACGATCCGCTGGTGTCCCGCTTCCACTTCCGCCTGGTCCGCGCCAGCGACGCTTGGCGGCTCACTGACACCGGTTCCCTCAATGGCGTGCGTATGGGAGGGGTCCGGGTCCGAGACGCAGACCTCCCCTCCTCGGAGTGCTGTGTCGAGATCGGTGGCTCGCTACTTCGCATCCGAGAGCTTCCCTCTATGGGCACCGTCGAGGTTCTCCAGACCCCCAATTTCGGTGCTCTCTACGGGAAATCCTTGGCGATGCAGAAGCTGTTCGCCACCCTGGAGCGCGTATCGAAGGCCGATGTGAATGTCCTAATTGAGGGCGAGAGCGGTACCGGTAAGGAGTTGGTCGCCAGCCAGATTGCTCGCCGTAGTAGCCGCGCCGATGGTCCTTTCGTCGTGGTCGACTGCAGCGCCATTACTCGCCCTCTCATGGAGAGCGAGCTGTTTGGTCATGTCAAGGGCGCCTTTACTGGCGCTGAACGGGACCGCGTCGGTGCCTTTGAGGCAGCCAACGGAGGTATCGTCTTCCTTGACGAGATCGGCGAGCTCCCCCTGGATATGCAGCCCAAGCTCCTTCGCGTGCTGGAAGCCCGGGAGATCCGTCGGCTAGGCGAAACCAAGACCCGCAAGGTGGATGTGCGTATCCTGGCCGCCACCAACCGAAAGCTCGAAGAAGAGGTCAACCGAGGCACCTTCCGAGAAGACCTCTACTTCCGCTTGAGCGTGGTCACTATCCGAGTACCGCCGCTCCGAGAACGCAGCGAGGATATCGACCTCCTGATCCGAGTCTTTCTCGACTCCTTCAACGCCCAGGAATCCATCCACCTCTTCACACCGGAGGTGCTCGAGACGTTGACTCGCCATAGCTGGCCGGGGAATGTCCGGGAGCTGAGGAACTACGTGGAGCGCTCCGTGGTATTCGACACTGCGGCCCCCCCGTGGCGTGAGCCCACCGCCGTGCCATCCCAGCCTCCGTCTACTGAGGAGATTGACCTGGAAGTACCCTTCAAGATCGCCAAGGAGCGTATCATCGACGACTTCGAGCGGCGCTACCTCGGCGCCATATTGGACAAAACCGGCGGGAATCTCAGCAGTGCTGCTCGCAAAGCCGGCATCGACCGGATGTACCTCCACCGTTTGATCCAGAAACTTGGCCTCCGCCCTCCCCGCTCTCTCAAGGATTGAGCCCTAAAAGGTTGCAGAGTGGAGTCATGGTGGTGAAAGCAAGCCACACGAAGGCCACGACCTGCTATGAGGGTGCCATGCACGGAGGCGATATCATCGGGGAAATCCTTGTCCGTCGTGGTATCAAGCATCTCTTCACCCTCTGCGGCGGGCACATCTCGCCCATCCTGGTGGGGGCCAAGCGTCGAGGAATCCACGTCGTCGACATGCGCGGGGAGGCCAATGCCGTGTTCGCTGCCGACAGTGCGGCACGACTCACTGGCAATGTAGGCGTGGCAGCAGTCACCGCAGGCCCTGGTGTGACCAACACCATCACAGCCATCAAGAATGCTCAAATGGCCGAATCGCCGGTGCTGCTCTTTGGAGGCGCTACGGCAACGGTGCTCCGGGGGCGCGGCTCGCTCCAAGACATCGACCAGCTCTCCATCCTGGCACCAATCACCAAGTGGGCAACGCGGGTGACCACCTACAAGAGCCTAGGCCCGACGGTGGAGCAGGCCATGGATACCGCACGGAGTGGGGTTCCCGGTCCGGTGTTCGTCGAGATCCCCATCGACCTACTTTACCCCGAGGAAACTGTACGCAAGTGGACGCTTTCGGAGGCGACCATGAAGGGTCCGCTGGGCGATGCACTTCGGCTCTACCTCAAAGGTCACCTCTATCGCCAGTTCTCCCAACCTCATCTTCCGATACCTACCCCTCGAATGCCCGCTCTGGTCGACCTGACCGTCTTGGGAGATCCCCAGAACAAGGTAGCCAAAGTGGCCGAGATGCTTGCTCAAGCCCAACGCCCACTCCTGGTGCTAGGCAGCCAAACTCTAGTGAATGAGCCCAACCCGGAGCGCATTGCGAACGCAGTTCGCCGTCTGGGGGTGCCGGTCTACCTAGGGGGAATGGCCCGGGGTCTTTTGGGAAAACGCTGTGAGATCCAGTTTCGTCACGAGCGAGGCAAGGCCCTCAAGGAGGCTGACCTCGTCATTGTCTGCGGCTTCCCCTTTGATTTTCGGCTCAAGTATGGCCAGAGCATCCCTCGCTCTGCCCGCCTGGTCGCTGCCAACCTCAGTGCCGCTACGCTGCGCAAGAACCGCATCCCTGACATCGCTGTGTGCATGCATCCGGGACAATTTCTCGTCGACCTGGCGGAGCGCGCAGGCACTTCGGGAGCCGGGCGCAAGCCATGGCTCGATACGCTTACACAGCGCGAACAGGCTCGGGATGCCGAGATCACCAGGGAGCAGGAACCCACCCCGGGGCGGGTCAATCCGCTGCGCTTCTTTCTGGAATTGGACAAGAAGTTGGATGATTCCGCGATGTTGGTGGCCGACGGCGGCGACTTTGTGGCCACCGGATCGTACATTCTGCGGCCTCGTAGCCCGCTCTCGTGGCTCGACCCGGGCGTCTACGGTACCCTCGGTGTGGGAGGCGGCTTCGCTACAGGAGCTGCCGTGTGCAGGCCTGGCTCGGAGGTATGGATCCTCTGGGGTGATGGCTCCAGCGCCTACTCCCTCGCCGAGTTTGACACCTTCGTCCGCCACGGCCTTGCCCCTATCGCTGTTATCGGTACAGATGCCCTCTGGGCACAAATTGCTCGCGATCAGACGGACCTGCTGGGGGACGATGTAGGTACTGTTCTCCGGGATACTAGCTACGAGAAGGTCGCTGAGGGCTACGGTGGCGTGGGATTGTTGCTCAACGATGAATCCAAGATTGCCGGAACCCTCGATGAAGCCAAGCGCATCGCCCGATCAGGCAAGCCCGTTTGCATCAACGTGCTTCTAGCTCGTAGCGACTTCCGTAAGGGTTCCATCTCGGTCTAAGCGAGGCAGTGGTCATTTAGGGGACGGTTTCTCATCAGCCCGGCGCTCCTCAACGCTTGCGGCGCAGCACCCGCTGAAGCTTGCGAGCGAGATCTTCAGGGGTGATGGGGGCCAGCAGGACATCCGCAGCGCCGGCAGCAATCAGACGATTGACGAGAGGAAGATCCGGCGTGTGAATACACACGAGGGCGCGCCTAGCGAGGGGCGTGGCGCGGAGTTGTTCGAGGAGCGAGGTGGCAGCAGGCTCGTCATTACCGGCGTCGATCACTACTGCGGCGAGGGGAGGTGCTCCCGGAGGCGGGGCGAGGAGCTCGGCGGCCCCTGGGAGTAGGGCAAGGTGGAGCCCCTGGGTCGCGAGCCCCAATGCCAATTCATCTGGAGAAGCAAGCGGCACGGCTGTCAGGCTCAGCCAACCGATCCGTTGCTCACCAGCAGGGACCACAGGGGCAGCGGAGGGCAAGGTGGATTGAGCCAGGGCCTCCCACCGCGGAATCCGAGCAGAGCGATCCACAGCCAAGAGCTGGCGTACCTCTTCCCGGGAGGGATCGAGGGCTTCCTGGAGGAGCCGGCGCGCCTCCGCAGCCGAGGCAGGGCGCTTGTCGGGAGATTTCTGGAGGAGGTCCAGGCGCAGCTTCTCCAAAGCCGCAGGCACGGCGGGGAGCCCAGGAGGACGCCGGAGCGGGGGTACTGGCAGGAACATGTGCTGAGCCAGAAGTTCTGCAGGAGAGGAGGCTACAAAGGGGGGCTCCCCTTGGAGCAACTCGGTGAGGATGCAGCCAAGGGAGTAGAGGTCTGCAGAGGGCCCGACAGCAAGAGAGCGGCACTGCTCTGGGCTCATGTACCGAGGGGTTCCGGCGATCATACCGGTGGAGGTCAGCTTGCCCACCCGATCCACCGATTCGTCAATATGCACCAGCCCGAAGTCGACAAGCTTAAGGAGCGGCTGCCCGTCGTGGAACGCAAGGAACAGGTTATCAGGCTTAATGTCTCGGTGAACGATCCCATGGCGATGAGCGAAGTCGAGGGCGTCCAGAGCCTGATCCAGCAGGGCTCCAACCAATGGGATCGGCGGCAGTACGGGGAGACCCTCCAGCCACGAGGAGAGGGGCTGGCCATCGAGGAACTCCATCACCAAGTAAAGGTCGCTGCTCGACGCGCCGAAATCATGGATGGCCACGATATGGGGGTGACGCAGCATCGAAAGCGCACAAGCTTCCCGCATGAACCGGCTGGAATGCTGCGGGTCAGCGGCCAGCGCTGGGCGCATGTACTTGACAGCTACAGGGTGCCGCAGAAGGACATGTTCCGCCAGGTAGACCTCCCCCATGCCGCCGCGCCCGAGCATCTTTACTACCCGATAACGCCCTGCGATGAGCTGGCCACTCCGATGCTCGAGCTCCTCGCTCTCCATGGGCACGGTGGGTAGCGTGGGCTGTTCGCCGATATTCGTCATGTCTCGTACGATAGCTTGCCATCTCCGGAGATCACAGGAAGTGCTCCCGAAACCCAAGGGTGAGCTGGATCGTCGTAGCTCCTTCCTGAGCAGGTTCCCTTAGGCCCGCGCGGGCCGCCATCCCAGCGAACCAGGCGGTTCCTGCCTCAAGCCCCAGGGCCCCTCCGACCCGAAGCGCTTGCCCCTCAGCAGGATCCATGAGGTAACGCCCATCCGCGGCGAGGTGAGCTCGCAGCCAGGGGACGAACTTTAGCGCAACACCAGCCACCAGGAACCCCTGCCCTGCAGCAGTGGGCGTCCGCTCTGCCTCACGGTTCAAGCGCCCCCGCCCCCCCCCATGGATCACCCAAGACAGCCTCGACCGACGCCCTGCCAAAGCCAACGCTGGCTCCAGAGCTGGATCGGCAGCACTCCGCGTCGTCGGCAGGAGTGCATGGAGCATGGCTCCCACCTCGAAACTATGATCGTGGGCAACCCACAGCGGGAGCCTTGCTCCGGACCAGACGACTCCATCGGCAGTGCGCTCACCAGAGATACGAGAGCGGAGCGCTAGGTCAAGCCCGATGGGACCGACGACACCGCTGCCTCGTGTATCGAGCTGGTATCCAGCCCTTTCCCCAGGGATTGCTAGCACAGATGCAGTAACACCAGAGACCACACGAGGGGAGCGCCAGGGCGAAACCGCGTCCACTTGGTGCGCCCAGATTGGAGCCACAGCCCCCAATACCGGAGGAGGAGGAGGGAGCAGACTCGGGGCTGCTGGTGGAGGGGCTGCATCTTCGTGGGCTACTGCACCGAAGAGGGCGCCACCGTCGTCGAGGATTTCGACACGCACCTGCTCCCCTGGCGGAGTAGTAATCCAAACCCCAAGGTGTTGGTCGTCCAGTCGCTCCAGAGGGATCTCCCGGGATACCCCACGGACGGTGACACGTGCCCGTAGGTTAGCCTCGGCAAGGGCTTCCTCCGGCGTGCGCCCCTCGACACGGACGCGAACCTGCAGCTTGCCCTCCCCCTCGGGGATGGTATCAACGAAGGCCCGAATCGGTTCAGCCTCCACCGGGATGTCGACGGAAGGCTGATCTGGAGCGCCCCGAAGTCTCAACTTACGAGGTAGGGCGCTAGGGAGCACGAGACTGGAGGGGACCGGACCAAAAGGACCATCATCTGCCGCGATTTCCACGCCTGTTGGAGCTTGAATCTCAATCTGAGGCTTGCGACGAAGGACCAGCTTGCCTTCCTGAAGGCGCCCCTGGGTCACCCGGAGAGTGACCAGGGTGATGGCACGGGTAGCAGCCACACCGAGGAAATCCTCCTTGTCGATGGCGCGAACCCTGAGGAAATAGCGACCCGCAGGGAGCTTCTCCCCCCGGAAGGAGGTCACCTCTGCCGGTACCTCCTCACGAACCAACGGTGCGCGGAAGTCCTCCTCCCGGGCTACCTCGACGCGGTAGCTGGCAGCGTTGATCACCGGCTCCCAGACAGCCTGCAGATGCCCCTCTTCTTCCAGAATTAGCCCACCGGAGGTACCTTGCTTGAACACTGGTGCTGGAGGCAGGGGTCGTGGAGGTTCTGGAGGCTGCTTCTGGACAAATCGGGTTCCGTGATTGGTTGGAACCTCAACTTTCTTTCCTGCGGAAGTGACACCCGCCTTTCCATCAAAGACAGCAACCGTAGTACGTTCGCCCTTCCTGGCGATGACCGTATCTCGGGAGACAGCACTCACCTGGCCTCCCCCGGAAACCGCGACCTCTACCGGAGCCCCCCGGAGTGCTGCAAGCCCTGCTTGCACTTCCCCCTCTTGGATCTCGACCCGGGGCGGCTGCACCTTGCTTACCCTGGTCTGGCTCGCCGTATCGAAGATGACCACCAGCGTCCTCGGGGCAAGGAACACCCGTGTCCTGTCGATGAACTCCACGTCGGCGCGGCCCTGATCCTGGGTCTGGACGCTGTAATTGGGCCCTAGCGGCTGCCCGGCAGCTCCGGGCGACCAGCTTCCTCCAGGAGGACGCGTTTGCACATCCGGGTGCATTGACCGAAGACGCGCTGTGGGTAGCGAGGTCACCTTGGCTGGAGCAATCAGGGTGATGGCTTCCGGCATCGGTGCGGCACAGGAGATGCGGTTGTAACGCAGCAACAGGTGAGCGTACTTGGGCGAGCCGTAGAGAGCCCTGGCAATCTCAGCGCAGGTCTCCCCCTTCTGTGCCCCCCACTGAACCACCGCTTCGGGAAAGCCAGGTGTAGGCCCTTGCTCTGCCAAGGCTGCACCCGGCAGCCCTAGCCATACGAACAGCAAGAGAAATCGTATGCGTTGCAAGTGCATGATCCTTGAAGCTGGCGCCCAAGGGTTGCAAGAGTTCCCCCCAACGTGAAGCCCAAATCGCTTTCCTTCCGGCTGAATTCGTTGGTGATCGCGGCCTTGCTCCGCGCGACAGCAGTGTCTGCCGAGCCCTCGACGGCGCTGGATCGCTTCCACCCAGCCCCCGCTGGCGACGCCTTCCTCGGGGTCCCCTCTGCCTCCGTGGGCGACACCCTCCGCCCTTCCTTCGCGCTCCTCGGTGCCTATGGGGACTCCCCTTTGCGCCAGCGCTACACGGCACCTGGCCAACCTGTACAGACCCGCATCTTGGTCGGCCACCAGATCTTCGCCTATACCCTTGGATCCGTCGAGTTTGGTCGCCGTTTCAAGCTGGAGGCGGCGTTGCCGGTGGCGCTGTCTCAGGGGGGCGAGGCCACCCGGGAGGCCAGCCTCTCCCTCTCAGCTCCTGGTGGCACTGGCCTCGGAGACCTCCGTCTCGGAGGCCGCATCGAGGTCGCCGAACAGCAGGGGTTCTTCCCTTCCGTGGCCCTGGCGCTCTCTGCTTGGGCCCCCACCTCCAGTGCCGGGCCTTACAGCGGTGCCCCTGGCTTCCGTGCAGCCCCTGCGCTGATCGTCGGGGCCGAGCTTCCTTACCTTGTTTGGTCCGCCTCCCTGGCCAGGCGCTTCCAGAAATCCTCCGCCAG
>JANWXX010000144.1 GCA_025057345.1 Polyangiaceae bacterium
ACTGCAATCGTAAAATTGCATGAGACCGAAGAAAGCCTGCAAATTTTCGGTCGCGCGCGAAGATGAGGAGCACCAATTTTCTTGCTTGACGTATTGGCCACCAGCTTCCCAAGATGCGTCATCTAGGGCAACCATCGAGATGTGCTCGGATGGGCATCCCTCCAGCATCAACGGGATCACGGCAAGTCCGGGTTCAACGCCCCCGCCTTGCCATGCACCGGAGAGCACACCGTTTCAAAGCATCATCAGGAGGAAATGGAATGGCTAAGTTGTGGCATCACTTCCAAGAGGGCGGCTGGGGCATGTACCCCATCTTGTTCTGGTCCATCATCACTATCGGTATCATCGTCGAGCGGTCCCTCTACCTGTTCGGCTCAGGCATCAACAAGGAAGTGTTCCTAGCCACGATGCAGAAGTGCATCCTCGCAGGCGACATCGCAAAGGCCGTGAAGATGTGCTCCGCCGCCAACGCACCGCTGGCCCGCATCGTCCAGGCAGGGCTTGTCAAGGTAAACCGCCCGGACGAGGAGGTCCAGGCAGCCATGGACGAGGTGGCACTCCGAGAAATCCCGAAGATCGTTCACCGCACTGGCTATCTGGCGCTGCTTGCTAACCTGGCCATGCTCTCCGGGCTGTTGGGTACGGTGACCGGTCTGATCATGGCGTTCGGCGCTGTGTCCGGTGAGTCCGTCGACCCGAGCCAGAAAGCGCGGATCCTCGCCCAGGGCATTTCCGAGGCCATGAACTGCACTGCCTTCGGCCTCATGGTGGCCATCATTGGACTCATCGGCTTCGCTGTGCTCAACGGGAAGACCCAGCAGCTTGAGGACGACATCAACGAGGCCTCCGTTCAGGTGCTCAACCTGATCGTTCAAAACCGCCAGAAGGTTAACCTGGCACCTGCGGAGTGAAGCAACTCCTCCCTCTCTTCCCACGAGGTTTCCCATGGGTGGCGTAAGCGTAGACTCCGGTGGTGGTGGCCGTCGCTCGGTCGACTCCGAAATCAACATGGTCCCCATGATCGACCTGCTGATGTGCTTGATCTGCTTCCTGCTGATCACCGCCGTCTGGTCGACCATGGCCCGTATTAACGCCGACGCGCAAGTTCCCGGCCCCCCCGACCCCAACAAGCCCGTGGAGGAGCAGCCACCGCCCCCCATGATGCACGTGACCATCCAGGAGGAGAAGTTCATCATCTCCTGGCGCAAAGGCAATGCTGTCGAGAGCACCCTCGATGTACCTCGGAAGCCGGTCACCATCGGGGAAGGGAAGCGGGCCCAAGTTCGCTTCCCAGATCTGGCCGAAAAGATCATCGCCGAGTGGAATGCCAAAGGTGCCCACCGCGATCCCTCTGACAAAAAACTCGACCAGGCAGTCCTCCACTGCGACAACAAAACCCCCTACAAAGAAATCATCGCTGTCATCGATGCGATTTACCAGGCTAAGCGTGAATTCCCCGGGAGTAACGGCAAGAAGTACCCGGCCATGAACGTCACTTTCTCCATGCACGCCAACTGAGAAACCGCTATGCCCATTCACAAACCTGGTCGGCGATTGATGCGTAACGTAGGCTTGGCCTTCGTCCGGAAGAAGGTTTCCGGCGGTGGTCACCGTAGCGTCTCCGCCTCCCTCAACCTCACCAGCATGATCGACTACCTGGTCACGGTCGTCATTTTCCTGCTGATGAGCTTCTCCGCCTCCGGCGAGATCCCCACCAACAAGACCATCACCCTGCCCAGCGCCGAGAATACCCTCGACATGGTCACGGCCCCCATGGTCGCCATCAACGGCTCCCAAATCCTCGTCAACGACCACCCCGTCGGTTCCACTCGCGCCGTCGAGGAGGCAGGCCGCGTTATGCCCCGCATCGACGAGCTGTTCAACGCCCTTAAGACCCTCAAAGAAGACTGGAAAAAGATCAACCCCGACAAAAAAGAATTCCCCGGGATCGTCATTCTACAAGTGGACAAAGAGGTGCCCGCCCTAGTCGTCAAGAGCGTCTTCCAGACCTCCGCCTCTGCCGGGTACCCCAACATCAGCTTCATGGTAGGCAAGATCGCCGAGAAGAAAGAGTAAAGTTACCTCGCTTCTCCCATGCCGCCGCGCGACCATTCGCCGGCGGCATGTTCGTTTTGTACACTCTCCTCTGCTGATGGCCGCCCAGGACAAACCTCGCCCCACCAGGGGCCTCCCCTCCATCGCTGAAGCCCGCGAGCTGCGCCAGAGCCGCGTGCTTCCCGCCGCCAGTGGCCAATTTTGGCTCTGGAGCCTCATCGCCATCGCTGCGATGACCATCTTCTATTGGAAGAAGACCCAGCATGAGAACGAGGCATTCCGAGCCAGAATCTTGGCGAAGCAGCGGGCTATCGCCGCCGAGCATGGCGCCGCCTTCTTTTCCCTCCGTGATCGAGCGGAGTCCTGGACTGCCGAGCTGGCTCGGGGCTCCTTCGAGCCAGACCTGATCGCCCCCTCCCTCAAGAGCGCTGGGAACCAAGGTGACCTCCCTCTCTTCAAGCGCCCCGGGGTTTACCTTCGGGTCACCCGAGAGGATGCCCGCTCTCCCGAAAAGATACGCGCTGCAGCTCGTGAATCCCTCCGAGATGCCTTCACCGCCTGCCTCCTTCATACTCCCCACTTCACCCAACACAAAGGCCAGCCCTGCCATATCAGCAAGGAGTGCCCCCAGGGACATCTGTGCAATGAGGCAAATGTATGTGCACTACCTGCTCAACCCTTCAACCTGCGCCTGGCCTACCATGGCCTTCGGGTGCTGAGCGACACCTGGATCCGCAGCGTTCAATCCTCTGGCGACGGTGCTAGCGACACCCTGGTCCTACGCCGTTACGAGATGGACATCGACTCCGCACTTTCCAACGACCTCCCAGTGGTGACCGAACTACTCCGCCAGGCAGAGTACTTCCTCGTAGTAGTGGACGAGATTCCAGAGGGTTTCCAGGCCCCTGCAGGGGTTTCCCTCGCTCAAGCAGTCCAGAGCGAACCCCACCCCGCTCGAATCGCCCTCTATGACCTCAAAACCGGCGAGCTCCTCCTACGCCTCCACCGCACCGCCGACGTTACCATCCCGGTAATCCCTGGGGATGCCGAGGCCATCGACGCCCAGCGCCGCCAAATCCTCAACTGCGCCCTGGCACAGGAAGTCCGGGACGCCCTCACCAAGTAGCCCTGCGAAGGAAGATGCCCCTCATGAGTTCGGGTTCCCAACAGCCAGACACTCAGACGACGAAGGCCGCCTCCCAGAGTACTGAAGCGTCGGAGAGCAGACCCCGGAGCCGGGTACGTGCTCGGTGCAACCGCGAGCGCACCGCGCTCTCCGTCACAGCGAGCTGCTCGGCGATCTGCTGGAGCCCCAAATCTTGATGGTAGTGGGCAGTCACCACGTCCCGGTAGTGCTCCGGAAGCTGTGCCAAGGCACTGCGCACCACCGCCTCACGCTCCTGCTCCAGCACCGAATTGTCTTCCTGTGTACCCACGGCCAGTTGCTGGAGCCCTTCGGCATCATCTAGATCCACCTCGTGAACCAAGTGCGCTCGCAGCCGTCGATGAGAGCGCATCCACATCAACGCCTCGTTCGCCGTCACGCGGAAAAGCCACGTGGTGAAGCTAGCGTAGCCTCGGAACGAACCGATGCGCCGCACCACTTGCATCATGGCACTCTGGGCCACATCCCGGCGATCTTCGTCGCTAAGCGAGTAGCGAAGGAGCTGGCGCTCGATCAGCGGTCGGGCAAAAGCGGCCAGTCGGCCTAGCGCGTGACGATCACCTTGCTGGGCGAGCGAGATGCACAAGAGGAGTTCGTCCGAAGTCATACCCAGCTTTTAGGCACAAATCGGACCATACTTTTCTTTGAGGCAATTGTTCGAGAATAGGCGGTAACGTTAGGTGTCAAAATAAACTCATAGTAACAAATTTTTCCCCAACGCCTTGTTTGTTTACCGTCAGTCTAGGCACCGCAAGCAAGGAGACGTGCATGCCAGCGGTTGCGATCATTGGGGCGCAGTGGGGCGACGAGGGGAAAGGAAAGGTCGTGGATCTCTTCACCGAGGAGGCCGAGATGGTAGCGCGGTACGCTGGAGGGGCGAACGCAGGGCACACGCTCTATTTGGGAAACACGAAGGTAGTGATGCGACTGGTGCCCAGTGGGGTGCTGAGGCCCGGGGTCAAGTGCGTGCTAGGGCAAGGGATGGTGGTAGATCCGCTAGCGTTGGATCAGGAGCTGAGGGAGCTGCTTGCTCACGGGAGGGATGCTGGCGGGGACATTCTGGTCTCGGAGCGTGCTCATCTTGTACTGCCGTATCACAAGGTGGTGGATGAGTTGAGGGAGAAGGATCCAGGGCTATCCATCGGAACAACCAAGCGTGGGATCGGCCCAGCTTACGAAGACAAGGTAGGGAGGCGGGGGATTCAAGCGCAGACGATTCGGTATCCGGGGCAATTCCGGGCAGCCGTGGACCGGGCGCGGAAGGCTTGGGCACCGACTGTGGCAGCGCTAGGGGGGGAGCTGGCAAGCGTGGAGGCCATGCTGGAGCCCTTGCAAGGTGCTCTGGATCGACTGCTCCCCATGCTGGGAGATGCTTCTCGGGCGGTGAACGACGCGCTCAAGGCAGGCAAGCGGGTGCTGCTAGAGGGGGCTCAAGGAACCCTGCTGGATGTAGATCACGGAACCTACCCCTTCGTCACTTCCTCCTCTTCCACGGCAGGTGGAGCCTGCACCGGGCTAGGGCTTGGACCGAGAAAGATTCGACGAGTGGTGGGGGTGACCAAGGCTTACACGACCCGGGTGGGGGGGGGGCCCTTCCCGACAGAACTCAACGATGCGATCGGCCAGAGAATCCGGGCGAACGGTGGAGAGTTCGGATCGGTCACTGGGCGGCCCCGACGCTGTGGCTGGCTCGACCTGCCAGCGTTGCGCTATGCAGCTCAGGTCAATGGGATGGACGGCCTGGCCCTCACCAAGCTCGATGTATTGACAGGTTTCAGCGAGCTGCGCGTCTGTGTCGCTTACGACACACCCGAAGGGCGCACCTTGGACCTTCCTGACTTGGGCGAGGGGTTCCAAGGAACGCCGGTCTACGTATCCTTGCCTGGCTGGTCATCGCCCATCTCCGGAGCCCGCCGCCTGGAAGATCTCCCCCCGGAGGCCCGGCGGTACTTGGACTTCATCGAGGAGCAGATCGATCTGCCCTTCGACCTCATCTCGGTAGGTCCGCATCGGGAAGAGACCATCATCAAGGTTGCCCCGTTTCCCTCCTGAACCTCTCCCATGAAGAAGAACTACGTCCTCGACACCAACGTCCTGCTCTACGACCCTCACGCAATCTACAAGTTCGAAGACAACGACCTGATCATCCCCATTTATGTCATTGAGGAGATCGATCAGTTCAAGCGGGAGGGTTCCGAGCGTGGACGTAACGCTCGATCCATCTGTCGTCACCTCGACGAGCTCCGGGAGCGTGGCTCCCTATCCTCCGGCGTTCCCCTTGACAGCGGAGGCTCTCTCCGGGTTGCTGTCCCCACGACACGTCCAGAGCTAGCCAGCGCCCTCGACAAGGCTACCCAGGATCAGGCGATTCTCCAGACGGCCATCGATGTCCGCGATCACTCCCCTGAGCGCCCTACCATCTTCGTCACCATGGATACCAACCTGCGTATCCGGGCGGACGCAGTGGGGGTTTCCACAGAGAATTACGAAAACCAGCGGGTGGACATCGAGCACATCGATCGGGGGATCGTCGAGCTCGACGTGGATCCTCGGGACATCGACCTCTTTTTCCACGAAGGATCCCTCCCCCCTCCCCCGGACACTAAACTCTACGCTAACACCTGCGTCCTGCTCCGGGACGCTAAATCGCCTTCCCACACCGCCCTCGGGCGCTACCACCAGGATCGGGGGCTAATCCTCCCACTCCGAGTTCCCTCTGGCGGCATCATGGGCCTCCGCCCCCGAAACAAAGAGCAGACCTTCGCCCTCGAACTCCTCCTCGATAACAGCATCCGACTGGTCTGCGTCTTGGGAAAAGCGGGCACGGGCAAGACGTTGCTCGCAACCGCTGCAGGGCTGAAGCGTACCATTGAGGATGAGGTGTATTCTCGGCTGCTCGTAAGCCGTCCGGTGATTCCTATGGGGCGCGATGTGGGCTACCTCCCGGGGGATATCGAGGAGAAGCTCAACCCCTGGATGCAACCCATCTACGACAATCTGGAGCAGCTCCTCGCCGGGAGGGACGGCAAGCACAAGAAGGATGGCTCCCGAACCTTCCAAGAGCTCCAGGAGCGGGGGCAACTCCACGTCGAGCCGCTCACCTACATCCGTGGACGTAGCCTTCCCCACCAGTACCTGATCGTGGACGAGGCACAAAACCTCACCCCTCACGAGGTTAAAACAATCATCACCCGCTGCGGTGAGGGAACCAAAGTGGTGCTCACTGGCGACCCCTTCCAGATCGACAACCCCTACGTCGACAGCACCACCAACGGGCTTTCGGTGGCAGCGCACCGGTTCAAGGGCCAACCTCTCGCGGCACACATCATGATGATGAAGGGTGAGCGGAGCGAGCTAGCGGAGATTGCCGCCAACCTCCTATGAACGCCCTCAGGGCTTGCGCTTGGTGACGCCGCCCTTGATCGCTGCCTCGACAATCCCCCGAGAAGCCTCCTTGTAGAGGGCGACCATCTCCTTCGCTTTCTCAGGGTTCTTCTTGAAGAGGTTGTCCTTCTCGTCTGGATCTTCCTTGAGGTTGTACAGCTCGTAGCGGAAGTCATTGGCGAATGCGATGATCTTCCAGCCGTCGTGGATGAAGGCGCGACGGCGCTCGTTGTGGGAGTCCTCCGGGAGATCACAGACGACATCCCGGGCGTCAGGAGCATCCCCGAAAAGCTCGCCGGCAAAGCTCTTACCTCGGTGGGCCTTGTCGAGCTTGGCACCGAGAAGCTCGAAGATGGTGGGGACTAGGTCGATGTGACTACGGTACTGCTCGATGATGCGCGCCGGCTGGCCAGGGACGTAGATGAACATCGGAACATGCACCAACACGTCGTAGAGCTCGAAGGCATGCCGGTACAGCTTGTGCTCTCCGAAAGCCTCGCCGTGATCAGCGGTGACCACGATGACGGTCTCCTTGGCCCAGGCTTGCTCCTCGACCCACCGGAGGAGCTTACCGATCCAGAGGTCGGTGTAGAAGATCTCCTCGTCGTAGTAATCTCGAGCCCTCTTTCCGAACTTGGGGGATTCATCGTGGGCTTGGTATTTGTCGTGGGGGTCCATGTAATGGAACCAGGCAAAGAACCGTCCCCCCGTATTCTTTGGATCTCCAAGCATTTCGATGGCCATCGGCGTGAGCTTCTGGCTAGTGACGTAGGGATCGGTGTTGTAATCGAAGGTGATACCGGGAACGAGCTTCCATACGTCAAACCCCTGCTCGAACCCTCCTTCTCCCTTGCCTAGGTAGGCATGTGCATGACCTGCCAGGGTGCGAATTTTCTGCTCCTGAAGGGATTCAGCAAACATCTTGTTGGCATCGAGGTACTTCGTGAAGAACGGAGCTGTCCGCTTGAGCTCGGAGGGGTAGCGGCCGCCCAAGAAGCCGCCAAGGCTCTTCGAGGTGAAGGACGAGATCGCGTAGGCTCGGGTGTACGCGGTGGATTTCTTGTAGAGTGCGGTCAAGTTGGGAGCAATGTCCCGGGGGTAACCGGCCCAGGGCATGTCGTAGCGCATGCTATCGACGCTGATCATCAGCACATTGAAGGAGCCTCGGGAGGGTGTAGGCGGCGGCTCGGCCACAGCGGCACTGGAGGCTGCCGGGGGCGAAGGCGCAACGGTACTTGAGGCGACCAGGGGAGGCGGAGGCGACGCCGATGGAGTGGTCGAGGGGCTAGGACCCGTCGGCGGTCGGGTCTCCGGGGCACTGGTAGAGCAGGAAGCGATCGCCGCCGTAACCGCTAGCACCGCCGAAAACACGAGGGTTCGAGGGCTCATCCCCTCGCGGTACCACGCCCGGCTCTGCTAGGCCAACTTACGCCGGAGATCCCTCAGCCCTGCTCCGCACCTCCCAAAGAACCAGGAATCCCCCCGGGATCGCCAGAGCGAAGTAAGTGCCCAGCCAGAGCAGCCCCAGTGCGAGTGCCGTAGCACGATCCACCCCCAACCTTCCTAGCACCAACACAAAGAGAGACTCTCGCAGGCCAACCCCCCCCAGGGACACCGGCAACATCGCTCCAAGCACGACCAGAGGCACCCCAGCATAGATGGCCCCCAAAAGCCCTGGATCCCCCCGCGGTGCCACCACCGCTGCCAAGATGGAGATCCCCGCTCCTTGATAAAGCAGCGTCCAGAGCAGTGCCTCCGCCCGCGCTCCCGCGGTTCCCAGAGGACCCTCCAGATCTGCCGCAATCCCTTCACTCAGCGCCGCGATCTGCGGCGCCCGCGCCATCAGCACCCTTGCAGCCCACCGGAGTGGCCCCCCCGCCAGCACTAGCCCCCCAGCCCCCACGACCGCTGCTCCTATCGCTGCCCAGAACAATGCACGTCCTCCAGGAAGTACCAGTACCCCCGGCATCGCCACCAGCGCCAGGCAAGGAAACCCGATCATTCGCTCGAAGAACACCGTGGACCAACCTCGGTGGGGTACCCCCGCCTGGCGTCCGCAACGAAGCGCCCGCACCACATCTCCCCCTACTGAAGATGGCAGAATCATCGTGTACGCCGAGGCAACTAGCATGTGCTGCAGCAGCGAGTGCAGTGGGAGGTCTGAACCGACTCTAAGGAGCAGCCTCCTCCATCGTTGGGCCCCAACGACGAGTTGAAGCATCAGCACCAGTACCCCCAACATCAGCCCACTTGCTGGAAATGACCGAAAGGCCTCCCCTAGCTCGTTCAGAGAAATCCGGGTCAGCAAACCACCCAACAGCGCCAGCGATACCAACACCCGACATGCTGGAAGCACCCTGGCTCTCGCCTTTAGGCTCATGCGACCGGGCGACGGAAGAGCAGCAACCGATAGTCAGCGGACGGAATCAGCCCCGAGAAGCCATCCAGCAGGCGCTCTCCCGCAGCAAAGGTAGGATCTACCAGCCAGGAAGGAGCATCCAGGCTGGAGAACAGCAGGCGCACCGGCAACAACCCCATTCCCCGGGAGGACACGAACTCCAATCCGGCGGCCTTGGCCTCTCGGACCCAATCGTCCATGGAGGCTCGAAGCACACGACCCACCAGGGGTGTACGATGGATGGGCTCCAGCAGGACCACCCGTCCTCCAGGGCGCGTAGCCCGGGCTAGAGCCCCCAAACAACACCACAGCGTAGGCAGGTCACGACAAGCCACCGCTAGACAGCCCACGGTCAGTACCAAGTCGAAGAAACCTGGGGCGCAGGGCAGCAATCCGGAGGTGACGTCCGCGACCTCAAAGGAGAGTTCACCTCGGATGGAGACACTCTCCCCATAAGCTATTTCCACGGTGGCAGGACTGAAGTCATAACCCACCACCCGAGCCCCTTCCTCTGCCAGAAAACGGCTGATCCGTCCGGTGCCGCAGCCCACGTCCGCCACTCGAAGCCCATCCAAGGGGCCCAGCTCTCGGCGCAGTAGGGCCCTTTGGCGCCGATCCCAGGCTTGACTGAAGGCCTCCGCATGCCAGACCGAACGGGCCAAGCCGGAGCGCGTCCTGGCACGCTCATCCCAGTAAGCCGCATGAGCCATCGCCTGTCGGTTGCGGCGATCCTCAAGCACTTGCATGATTCGTCGGAAAAGCACCAACGCCTCTTACCACGAACCTCCTCTCGACCAGCGCAGGACTTATCCACTCAAAGAGCCCTCTTCGGCCAAGATACGATAGGCCTGGGTCAGCCGGCTAAAGGCCCTGTTCAGCTCAGCCCGGCGTTCTGCCGAAACCCCTGGGTGCCGGTCCGGGTGTAGTACCCACGCTTGGGCCCGGAAGGCCCGTTGGATCTCCCTGGGAGTAGCCGTCGGCGGCAAGCCCAAGACAGTCAAGGCCCCCCGTCGCAGGGAGCCCTCCCGGGCCCCCCTCTGGCCACGATCTCGGCTACGAGGCCGCCCATGCAGGAACTCCCTCGGCGTCAGGGGTACCTCCAGCTCGCAGCCACCCCGGGCAACATGGAAGCTTAGCTCCGCGTCTTCCAGCCGAAAGAGTTCCTCAAGGTGCTGCTTCACCTGAGCCCGATCCGGAGGTTCCGGCGAGGAGCCCGCCGCCTCTACCGAGACGATCAAGCCACGGCGCAGGTGGACATGATGGCAACGGCCAGCGGTGGCTCCCCGGATTTCCCTCAGCGCTAGAGTGCCAGAGATTCCTGCGCGATGGAGCGTGCCAAGGAGATCCCCCAGAGTCGACAGACGTAGCTTGCCGGGGAGGTTCATAAGTTCCCGAAGTACCTCCCCCTCTCTCGATGGGCCAAATTTTCCGGTCCCTCCAGGTGCATGAGGAAGAAAACATGCTAAGAGATAGGGATACAGTGGACAGAACCTCGAAGCTGTGGCTAAAGGGCTCCCTGCGGCGTACTACCCGCTTGGTCCCGCAGACTCCTGCAAGAGGGTGGGGAATTTTGCTTGAGAACCAAAGGGCGGCGATGACATATCCCGATTCACCGTGGGAAAGCCGCAATGTGGAGGGCTTGCAGCGTCCCGTCCCACTAGG
>JANWXX010000145.1 GCA_025057345.1 Polyangiaceae bacterium
CCCCCCCAAGGACTGCCGGAGCACCTCTTCTGTAGCCTCGGGCATCCGTTCTCCTCCGGCCACCACCGGGAGCTTCAACCGTCGACTCACCGGGCCACTCCGTGGGCCGGGCGCGCCAATGGTACCGCAAAGGATTCCACCTCGTAGCCCGTTGGAAGTACAGTCAACAGCGTTCCTTGGGCAAAACCGCCCCCGGGGACTTCCCCTACGGACCCGGCATTAATGATCCGTACTCCGCAGACATGTCGATCGAACGGCACATGAGTCATCCCGCACACCACCACGTCTGCAGGGTCATCCCCTAGCATCGCCGACAGCTCCTCATCGCTCATCTCATGAGAGATCCCTTCCGTCGGATCCCTCGGAGACCCATGGACCAGCAGAAGTTCATCCGCGTTCTGTAGCGGGATCCGCACGGTCGACGGCGCTCTCGCCAACCTCGCCAGGATTAGCTCTCCCAGTTCTTCTCTCGTCGAGCGGAGCCGCTCTACCTGCTCCCGCTCGTAGGGTGTCCTCGCCTGTATGGAGTTCAGATCCAGTGTAGCCAGTGCCCGGTCGGTCAATCCTGGGACAAAGGTTGCCTTCACCGACATCAGGATCTTCCATACAGCAAGAGGAGCGGGGCCCGGGAAGCAGAGGTCGCCAGCCACTAGAACTCGCTCAAAGCCCCTTCGTTCGGCCTCGACCAGCACAGCCTGAAGGGCCTCTGCATGCCCGTGGATATCGGAGAGGCACAGGAAACGCATGGCTTGCTCATCGTAGCACTACCGAAGAGTTCGGGAGAGCGGAAGGGAAGACGTGACGGCCCGTTTTAGACACGCTAGGCATCCAGAGTATGCTGGCCAGGATGTTGCTAGAAGACGCCCCGATCTCCGAGATCGCCCGATACCTCGACGGCCTCACGCCGGAGGGGCGCCGCGAGGCCCTCGCTGCCACCACACGTGCCGAACAGCGCCTACTTTATGAGAAGGCGAAGGCTTCTCCCCCAGTCACCCTGGAGGATTTCCTCCCGGCAGGCACCCCTCCTCGCCGTCCTGTACGACACTTCGGTCGAAACACCCTGCCGCTCCCTGCTGCCTGGCGCTCTTTCGAAAAGCGCTTCGCCTTGCCCGAGGATGGGTCCCGTCGGGGCTTCGGCTACAATGAGGGCCCAACCCGAGGGCTGATTGGTCCCGGGTTCTTTGTCCTTATCCCCTGTGACGGGAACGACACCTGGATGGAGAGGGGGCCCATGGTCATTGACTATTTCCAAATTCCCGATGGGCCTGTACCGGATGAATGGCCCCGGGTGGTCCCTAACAGCAAGGGCCTTCAGATGTTCGTCTACCAGGGCACCCGTGACTTCATGCGAAAGGTTTCTGAGGGGGTCACCATCGGGGCCGCCTACAAGGGCGAAAAGAAGCTCGATCATTACTTCACCCTGGTTCGGGAGAACTGATTGCAGCAGGGTGGGGGTTCCTCCGGAGCGCTGCAGTGCTATGTAAATTCCTTGCTTTTGTGGGCTGGCTGCTCCCACCGAACTTTGCCGGAGGTCATCTTATGCGTTGGTGGATCGTCCCACTGCTGTTGGCGAGTCTGAAGATGATAGGCTGCTCCGACCAGGACAAGGGAGCAACCCCAGCCAAGACCCTCTGTACTCCTCGCAAAACGACCTTCTGTCGGTGTCCCGTGACCGGTGAGAGCGGCTGGCAGACCTGCCTCCCGGACGGCTCCGGCTTCGAGGAGTGCCTGCCTTGCGATGGGTCCAATTTGACTAACTCTAGGGGCTCTGGGGGGACAAGCCCCTCTCAAGCTGAGTGCGGCAACGGGGAAGTTGAGCCAGGCGAACAGTGCGACGACGGGAATCTGGACGACGATGACGCTTGCCTAAGCAACTGCAGAAAGGCCAAGTGCGGCGATGGGATCGTCCAAGTCGACGTCGAGGAATGCGACGATGCCAACAGCAACGAAGAGGATGGTTGTACCTCCGATTGCACTGTCAAGACTCCTCCAAGCGAGAAATGCCCCGGTGAGATCATCGAACTGACGTCAGACCCCGCGGGCAAGAAGGTCACAGGGGTATTTCAGGCGCTCCAGCCGAATCATGAGGGAACTTGCGGGGGAACTGGCAGCGAGGCGGTCTTCTCCTTCCAAGCTCCCTCGACAGGGGAGGTGGTAGTTTCCCTCTCAGTGCTGGATGGGGCCAAGGTAGATGTGGTGATCCACGTGCGGGAGGGTTCCTGCGACGACGTGAACAAGGAGGTTGCTTGCACCAACGTTGGAGGTCCAGGCGCCAACGAGCTAGCAGAGCCTTTCCTGGTTTCTCCTGGGAAAACCTACCATGTCTTCGCCGATAGCCAGGGCAGTACCTCCGGAGGGTTTTCTCTCCGGGTGCGCTTTCGCCCGGACGATGCCTGCAGTGGCGAGGGAAACCCCTGCGAGGTGCAAGATCCCAAGGTACTTGGGGCCTGTGCCGTAGGTACCCTAGTCTGCTCATCAGGGGGGACGCTATCTTGCCAACCTGGGTCTCCCAAGGGTGAAATCTGCGGCAACGACAAGGACGACGACTGCAACGGCATCGTCGACAACGGGTGCCCCTGCCCCCATGACCTGTGCACCGTAGGGGTACCTCTCGCTCCGGATTGCAAAAATGGTAACGGCGCCGTTGACCCTTGCCTTCCCAAGCTCTGTCTGGAGGATGACTACTGCTGCACTACGGAGTGGGACGCCCAGTGCGTCGAGCAGGTGCGAACCGTGTGCGGCTCTGGGGCTTGCGTCAAGAACAACTGCACCCACCCAATCTGCCAGGAGGGTGGAGCCCTCACCATCGGATGTGACGGCTCGGCCAAGTGCGTCGAGCTGGTATGCAAGCTCGACAATTTTTGCTGCACCAAGGGCTGGGATGCAGAGTGCATCGAGAAGGTTCCCCAAGTGTGCAATCTCACCTGCCCGTAATGGTAATATCCGTCAGGGAGACTGGCGCTGCATCGTTCTTGGACCCGAGCCTGCTTCACACCCAAAACACGAGGTTCCCCCATGGTCGTGCTGAACATCACCTACAACGGGCTCTCAGTGGATTACCCCCTTGAGATTGACTACCAGATCAGCGACCACGACGTGAAGCGCATTGCTGTCGAGGTGATCCGCTCCGGGCACGTCAAGGGCCTCCAGATCGCCAACCTCCCTACAAATACCTTCGACCATTACGTGGTGGACCGCTTCCACGGACCGCAGAACAAGGGCGAGCGCATCTACCTCCGTCCTCGTGTGCCCTTCGGAGCTTGAGATGCCTGGTCGCATCGTATTCTGCGGCGTCGGTGCCCTCGGCTCTACCGCCGCCATGCTCTGTCGTACCCTTGATGCCGAGCTAGTGTTCGTCGACTTCGACCGCGTCGAGTCCAAGAACCTACTGTCGCAGGTTTACGTCAAGCCCTCCATCGGCAAGAACAAAGCCGAGGCGCTCAAGCTCCAACTTGCCAACTTCTACGGGGTCAAGGCCGAGGCCTTCGGGGTCCGCCTGACCCGGGACAATACCACGACCCTGCTCGACAAGGCGACGCTCCTCGTGGATGCCTTCGACAACGCCGAGAGCCGCCGGCTACTCTCCGAATACGCCTGCGCTGCCGGCAAGCCCCTCGTGCACGGCGCCATCAGCGCCGATGGTACCCTTGGGCTAATCCGCTGGGACGAGCGCTTTACCCCCGACGAGGAAGATACCTCTGGCCAGGCCACTTGCGCAGATGGTGCCCACCTCCCTATGATTGGTCTGCTGGGCGCAGTCCTAGCCAGAACCATCCAGGATTTCCATACCAAAGGGGCCCGCCAGGATGCCCTGGTCAGCCTCTCCGGTGTTCTGCTCAGCGGCTGATCTCCCCTGCAGCACCAGGAGGTGCTTACCTGGAGCCTCCATCATCGATCTGGAAGGTCATCCCGGCGCGCACCAGCCGCTCACGGAGAACCCGACCCATTGCTGATGCTGGCGTCAGCAGCCCACCGCCAGAGGTGAGCTGATCCTGATCAAGCGCTAGGCAAATGACCGACTCTGCCAGCATCTTCGCAGTCTCCTGGTAGCCGGGATCCTTGTGCCCTGCCACTCGCCCAAACACCTTGGCCCCTCCCTCTCCCTCCGCTACCAACCAACTCCGGAAAAAGCCTCGCTCCCGAGTCGCCTCCGACGGTCCATCCCCCGGCTCCGGCAGTACGAAGCGCTTGAGCAGCGCCCGGACTGGCGGGATTGCGAGTGCTCCTAGCCCCCCCACCAACGCTGCACTGACCCCCACCGAGGCCAGCGCCCCCCAGGGCCCCTCACCGCTGAGCATAGATTCTCCATACTGAAAACGGGGCCCGTAGGTGCGCCCCAGTAGAGCGTGGCTCCTTCGGACAACGCGGGTGTTGATGGCAGCCATGACGAAGGGAGCTGTCCAACAGCGCAGGTCTGGATCGTAGGCGGGCCCTTTTTGATCCGGAGAAGATGGCGTCTTGGGAGACCCCTTTGGATCAAGGGCGTAGGGGTCGGCAAGGAGCCGGCGAAGGGTGCGATCTCGGGAGGACTCCTCGATGACGTTGAGCAAGCTAGCAACCGTTCCGCCGCTCACCCCCCCGCGGGAAGGACCAAAGACCTGGCGAACAAGGCGGGTTTCCTGATGATGTACGTCCCGCAGATGCTCCACCATCATCTGGACCCCAAGATCTGATGGGATGGAGTCGAAGCCGCAGCAGGGAACGATCCGGACACCGGCGTCGCTCGCAGCATCGTGGTGTTCATCGATCATCCGACGCACCCACTGAACCTCCCCGGTGATGTCCGCATAATGGGTTCTCTCCTGAACGCAGGCGGCAACCAGGGCGCTCCCGTGGAGGGCGAAGGGCCCCACGGTCGAGCAGATCGCCCGAGTCTGGGCCACCATGCGCCGGAGCGAAACAGGGTCGTGAGCGTCCGCCACTACCAGGGGAAGGTCGGCCAGGAAAGCCCGCCGCCGGGTCAGCTGCGTTCGGACATCTTCGAGCTTCTGCTGGCTCCGGCCAGCGATCCCCCACCGCAGCTCTCCCTGGCCGTAGTGCTCCGCCAGGTATTCGGCAACTAGTTTCCCGGTGTAACCGGTGGCACCCCACACCAGTACGTCCAGCGGGCGCTCCTTCGTGTCCCTGAATTCGCTCATGAGGAGGCCCACCTTAGCATCGAAGGAAGAAGTGCAAGGCCTGCTTTCTTGCTAGGAATTTGACGCCCCTCGGAGGCGTCGATACAAGATATTGTGCCCTCATCCCTCCACCTCTGGGTTCTGTTCCTCCTGCTTATAGCCGGCTGTGCCAGCGCTCTTCCCCCGGAGCCTGCCCCTGCGGCCCGCTCCCCTGCCGTGGAGGCAGCTATCGTGGCTACGCCTTCGGAAACCCTGGCAGGCCCGAAGCGGCCTGTCCCTGAGGGTCATTTGCGGCGCGAGGATGTGATGGAGGTGCTTTCTGCGGGGGTTCCAGCGCTGCTCCAGAGGATCGAGGTGGAGCCCTCCCTGGACCGGGAGGGGCGCTTCCAGGGCTGGCGGGTGGTCGCCATCCGAGATCCCCTACTAGCCTCCGGAGATCTCTACCAGGGCGATGTGGTGCGTCGGATCAACGGCCAGCCCATAGAAAATCCTTACCAGTTCTTCGACGTATTCCAGTCGATGGCCTTCGCCCCAGAGCTGCTCCTAGAAATCGACCGTGGGAACGAGCCACGGGCGCTCCGCTATCCGATCAGCGACGACCCCTCGGCGCCGCCGATCCCTCGGGCGGTAGTGCAGGCCCCCCCACCGGAGGCAACCCCCCCTGGTACGGGGACTGGGCCACCTGCAGCCGCCAGCCCCCCACCGAACCATGGGAAGAAGAAGAGCAAGAAGAAGCCTTGAGCCCCACGGTGGATCAGGCTGGATCTGCCTTAGGGGTCTTGGGGGTGCTCTTCGGCAGCTCGGGCTTCTTGATATAGTCGGCGGGTGGAAGATCGCCAGTAAGCGCCTTGAGGAACGTAACGATGCTCTTCACATCATCGGCGCTTAGCTCCTGTCCGAGTTGATGGGAAGCCATCAGCTTCACCGCCTCTTCCAGTGTAGCGACGCTGCCGTCATGGAAGTAGGGGGCCGTCTTTGCCACATTTCGCAGCGACGGAACCTTGAAGAACATCTTATCTCCGTCAGCCTTGGTCACTTTGGCACGCCCCTCGTCGTTGGTATTTGGCCATGGCTTGATCAGCCCCAGCTTCTGGTACTTGTCACCGCCCAGGAGAGCGCCTGCGTGGCAGGTGGTGCAGCCAGTATCTAGGAACTTGGCGAGGCCCTTGAGCTCGTCGGTGGTGAGCGCCGACTTGGTACCCGCCAGGTACTTGTCGAAACGGCCCGGGGTCGAAAGCCCTCGCTCGAAGGCACCGATGGCCCGGCCTACGTTCTTCAGCGAGATCGGCTCCTTCTCATCAGGAAACGCCTTCTTGAACAGCTCAACATATTCCGGCATCGACGAGAGGACTTCTACGACTCGCTTCTCATCCGGGAGCGCCATCTCCACCGGATTGAGGATAGGCCCGGTAGCCTGCTCCTCTACATCCGCGGCACGCCCATCCCAGAACTGGCGGAAGTGCAAATATGCATTGTAGGAAGTGGGGGAATTGCGATCACCACGAGCCTTCTTGTGCCCTGGTGATGTCTTCTCGCCGTCCACCCCATACCTGGCAAGATCATGACAGCTATTGCAGGAGATATCGTGGTTCTTCGAGAGTCGTTCCTCAAAGTAGAGCATCCGGCCCAAGGTGATCCGCTCGGCTGGGACGTCTTTCGGAGGCGCTGCTGGAGGAAGCTGGGCAAACATCTTTAGGGAGGATGGCTCGGGTGCAATGAACTCCTTCTCTTTGACAGAGATGCTGGAGGAGGCCACCGGTGCAGGAGCCGGTTCGGTCTTCTTTTCACAGGCCGCTAGCAAAGCAGCCACCACAAAAGCGAGGAGACTGGTGCGCATGATGCTCCTTTAGGATGCCAATGCTCCTGCGTACGGTGCGGTCAGCCCTTCTCCCCCCGGAACCGCCAGACCTCCCGGGCGATGGCATCCGTCACCTCCTCAATGCCTCGGGAGCCGTCCACATGGACCACGCGGTCCCCTGGAACCAATCTCTCGGCGCTCTGGTAGGCTTCTGCTAGACGAACCTGCAGTTCATCCCCTTCGTACAGCTCGGAGGCCTGCACCCGGTTGCGCCTCCGCTGGGCTGCCACCGCCGGGGGTACATCCAGGATCACCGTCAGATCCGGTCGGCGGGCGTAACGATTGATGGCCTGGAGCCAGGCCAATACCTCGCCTCCCTCCTCCGGGGCCGTGGCGCTCTGGTACGCTAGGCTAGACAGATCGTATCGGTCTGAGATGACGGTGACGCCATCCAGAAGGTTGGGTAGAATCTCTGCTTCCAAATGGTCGAGCCGGTCGGCCGCAAACAGGAGTGCCATGGTCTTCCAGCTCGGCGGACGCCCTCCGTGCATCCCCGGAACCACCAAGCGGTGGGTCAAGGCCTGACGAATCAGAGACCCTACTGGCCCCATCGTTGGCTCTCGTGTTGGAAGCACTGGCAGCCCCCGCCCCTGGAATCGTTCGCAGAGCCGTTGTACCTGGGTCGTCGTCCCAGCGCCGTCGATCCCCTCAATGACGATGAAATGGCCCTCAATCATGGTAGTGGCAGAGTGTCCTCTCCCAACACCGCATTGTCGATAAGGCGCGTGTTTCCTACCCTTGCGGCGATGGCCACCAGCACCCGTTCTCCTACAGACACTTCATCTGCCCAAATGGACAATGTGTCAGGATCTGCAACAGACACATAGTCGATCCAGGGGGTCGCTTCTTCTACCGGAGCCAGAGCCGCCGCCCGGAGCACCCCGGCCCGGCGCTCTCCCTGGCGAAAGAGGGAGTCTGCTGCCCGCAGCCCTCGGATTAGTCCGAGCGCCTGCTGTCGCTCGTCCGGTTGGAGGTACAGGTTGCGAGAACTCATAGCGAGTCCGTCCGGTTCTCGCACCGTAGGAACCCCCAGGATCTCCACCGGTAGCAGCAGGTCACGAACCAGACGGCGGATCACTTGGAGCTGCTGGTAATCCTTGCGTCCAAAGACGGCGAGGCAGGGGCCGGTGAGGGCAAAGAGCTTGGTGACGATGGTGGCGACCCCCTCGAAATGCCCGGGACGGAAAGCGCCGCAGAGGGGCTCTGCCAGAGACCCAACCCGTACCCGGGTCTGTTCACCCGAAGGGTACATGACCTCAACCGGCGGAGCGAGGAGCAGATCGACACCTACGGAGGCAAGCTTCCGGGCATCGCCCTCCAGATCGCGCGGGTAGCGCGCGAAATCCTCGTTGGGGCCAAACTGGGTCGGGTTGACGAAGACCGTGCAGGCCACAAAGGCTGCGTGACGACGGGCCTCTCGGGCGAGAGTGAGGTGCCCCTCATGGAGAGCCCCCATGGTAGGTACCAGCGCGACTCGGTGGCCAGCACGACGCGCCTCGGAGCAGGCATTGCGAAAAGCTTCAACGTCGTGGAGAACGTGCATGACCTCCCTCATGACGGTGCAACTAGAGTTCGTCCACGAGAAAAGGATGTACGGCAGCGAGTAGCGGTGGGGGAACCAGCTCCGGTTTCCGTTGCTGGATCATTCCCACCAGCACCGGAGGGGAGGCGGGACCAAGGACACTGCCCACGAATGCTTCCTCTTGGGCTCCCTGGTTCAGCAGCAGGACAGCCAAGGCAGCCCGGTCTTCGGGGTGGACCGTCTCGTCCGCAAGCTCTTTCCGCGCCTGTATTAGATCCACTTCATCGCTACGGTAGCTCCCCTTGCCCCGTGCTTGTTCTTGCTGCAAGGAAACGACCCACTCGCCCAACCGTCGGCCTTGCCGTTGAATTCGCAAAGGAAGCTCTACCCTTCGTAGTCCGCTCTCGACCCTTCGTGCCACCTCAGCAATCATGCGAGTAAGGAGGGCCTTAGGGATACCGAGTACCGGGATAAGCACCAGAGGCCGGCTATTTCGATCCAGCAGCCGAAAGTGGAGCCGACCCATGCTTTTTTCCAGATCGGCGCCGCCCAAAAGATTGTAAGTGACATAGAGCCGAAGTGCGCGGGAACGGATTCGTACACCACCTTCATCCAGAACTATCTCACTTCCCCGAGCACGCCAAAACGCAGGACCAACAAGGATCAAGAGGGCAAAGACAAAGAAGAGGAGCCAGACCCCACCAATCAGGAGCCAGTCCTGCGCGGAAGTGAGCGCAGAAACACAGGCACAAAAGAGATAAACTGTGGAAAAGGATGCAACACCCATGGCTATCCTGATCTCGGGCCAGGGCAAACTCCGGGGGGCAAAGGAACAGCGAAAAGGTGTGGGTTTAACCCGGGAGGAGAGGTCCACCGGGCCAATATACTACACAGTTGGGTAGGATCACCCGCTAGAAGGGGAGAACCCTGGTTCGACCCGAGCTGAGGACGACGCACGAGGAAGATTCCTTCGTTGCACTCGGGTGACCCCTTCCGGCAGCTCTGGTAGCTGACTCTCATCAACGTCGCGGCCCACCCAAAATACCTCGGGAACTGGACGGTAATTGCTGAAGTAGGTCCGTTCGGTGGTGCGACCGTCGTTCCAATGTGTGACGACACGGCTGACCACCTCCAGGCCCCTATGCCCCTTCTGGTGGAGCCGGATGGTGCCTGGAGGTAGATGAGGTTTGTAGGTGATGCGCCGATAGAATTCCTCGCTGCGATGGATGGCAAAGGTGTAGGAAACCTTCGCCTGAGGCTCAGCACCCAGAAGTTCAATACGGATCACCGTCGGCTTCGGTAGGAATGCGTGGATGATCAGAGGGAACGGGAAGGGGTTGCGAAACCGGAGATCCACTTTGCCGTAGGATACGGTCGCATCCAGGCCAAGCTTCGCATAGGAGCTAGGTCGGCTGTGTCCCACCCGCTCCACCACGTCGAGGGCTCCCTCAAGAACGGCCATGTAGAGCGTAGAGGAAACCTGACAGGTACCCCCGCCGACCCCCATCTCCATCTCGTCGTCCACAATCTCGGGAGCATACGTAAAGCCCGCCTCCAGGGTGCGGGGGCCCACGACCTCGTTGAAGGAGAAGGTTTCTCCTGGTGCAAGAACCCACCCGTCGAGGCGCTTCGCTGCAGTAGCAATGTTGACTGCACGGCCGGCCCCTGTGCCGAACAGAGAGAAGGTCGTCTCCGCGGACGCCAGAACCTTGCTTACATCGATGTTGACCATGTCCGCCAGGGTGAACGAAGCCCGTACCGGGCGTGTGGCCACAGACAGCACCATCCCGGGAGTCAAGCCGCTTTCTTCCAAGGCATCGAGGGTGGCACGGGCATCCAGCTCTGCACCAGGAACATCTGCCACACGCTCGTGATTCATCAGATCAAGACGGGCATTCTTTGGCTCGCGGTACACCTCGGGAGCAAGCGCCGCCAGATACCCCTCTGCCTTGACCCGATCTACGCGGTACACCAGCGGAATATCGACCAGCCCCTCCCGAGAGCGGTGGGCCAGAGACCACCAGCGACTCAGACTACTGGCCTGATCCAGCACTCGGTGTACTTCCCGCAGGGTAGCACTGACGTCTACCTCAACCCCCAGCTCCTCCAAGGGAACCCTTCGGAAGCCTTCCCCAGTGCTCAAGGTGATTTCCTCCGCT
>JANWXX010000146.1 GCA_025057345.1 Polyangiaceae bacterium
TCTGGCTCACCATGCGAACCACGCGCCCGGGAGATAGTGTGCGGTCCCGCTGGAGTGTGTTCCGCAGCTCCTCTCCATCCAGAAATTCCATGACCAGGGCGTAGGTGCCCCCTTCCTGCTGGAAATCGAGGACATCGATGATGTATTGATGGGGGAGCTGGCTAGAAACCTCGAATTCTCGCTTGAAGCGGGCCACGGCCACGCTATCGTTGGCTACGTCGGTGTGGAGCATCTTTAGCGCCACGCGCCGATTTTGCTGGGTGTCCAAGGCTTCGTAGACACGGCCCATACCCCCATCGGCGACTACCCGCCGGATGTGATAGCGTCCGGCAACCATGGCGCCCAACCTGGGGTCATCTCCAGGCTGTACGGGGACTTGCTCCGCAGGGAGCAGGCTAGCTCCGTCTGCTGAGCAAAACCCCGCATCGTTGGGGAAAAGCCGGGCGCAGGTTGGGCAGGCCTTCACGGAGTCTCCTGGTAAAAATAGAGCAATCGGTGACACATGGGACACTCTTCCAGTGCTTCACGACGCAAGAGCTTCTGGAAGAATTGGGGTGGGAGAGCCACATGGCATGCCTGGCAAGTCCCATCCGTCGTCCGTGCTAGTGCGAATCCCTTTTTCTTAAGGATGGCCTCGTAACGCTTGAAGATCGGCTGTGGTAGTTTCTTACTGATCTCCACTCGCTCGGCCAGCTTGGTTTCCCGCTGTTGTCGGGTTTCCGCCAGGTTCGAGCTGGTGGAGCCCTCGCTGGAGGTTAGCTCTCCGTGAATACGCTCACGCTTATTTTGGAGATCTCCGATGCTCTTTTTGGCTGCGTCGATCAACGCTTCGATCTTCTTGACCTCCTCCTCCCGGTCGCGCTGCATGCGGCGCAGTTCATCCTGTTCCCGCTCGGCGGTCAATGCCTCCCGATCGTTTCGGGCTCGGCTAGCCTTCTCTTTCGACCGCTCGATCTGGGCCGTCATCTGTCGCACCTCGGTATGCAGCTCGCCTGCCATCTGAATCATCTCTTCCAGGCTCTTGCGCTCCCGGGAGAGCTTGTCATCAAGGGAGGCTAGCTCCTGGCGGAGCATATCGAGGGAACCCTGCCCCTCGCGGATTTGAGTTTCCAGGGTCATCAGCTCTCGGTCAACGGCGGCGAGGGCTTCGAGTACCTGGATGTGCTGGGCAAGTTTCTCTTGGGGTGTCATCTCGTTCTGCTCGACAAAAGCATCTCCCGTAGGCTCAGCTGGATTCGAACCAGCACACGCCCGGTTATGAGCCGGGTGCTCTGACCGATTGAGCTATGAGCCCTCGTGAACCCCCCGGAAGGGGCAGGCAACCCCGCGAACGCCGCGTCAACAAGCGCATACAAGGAGGAAACCAGGGACGGCCCGGGAGGCACGAGGTCCACGCTAGCCTAGACGGGCCCTGCGCGAAAGTATTCTTGTGGTAGGTCCAGGAGCGCCCCGCCTTAGTAGCTTCGGGATCGACGCCTTGGTCTGCTCCGACCCTTCGCCGGCTAGGGGCCGCGGGAGCTACGAGCACATGGACAGGCAAGCGGGGTGCAGCGGGAACGGAGGATGCGGACATGGACACCCATGCGGACGCGGACGTGGATGAGCCATGCAAGGTGCGAAAAGAACATCCCCAGGGCGAGCCACCGGCGTATGGAGGCTGCAGGAGGTCTTGGTGGACTTTCCTAAGGAGTGTGCCGTGGGTTGGTCGTGCAGCAAGCGATGCGTAGTAGATTCGGTGCTATCGGTGTGACCAGCGTGAACACCAACCTGAAGATAGCTCTCTTGTTTTCCTGCGCCTTCCCCCTAACTGTATGCCTCACCTCAGCTTCGTCCAACGCCCAGGTTCCAACTCTGCCTGGGCCGGCCTCCTCTCTCCCCGCTTCCCGAAGTGCAGGCAAGGAGAAGCCTTGGAGAGTGGAGGAGCACATCGGTTGGTCTTGGCTTCAGTTTGGTCTGGAGCATCGCATCCGCTTCGAGCACCTCGGCAACGATTTCCGGACGGCTAACCCCGGGGATTCAACCGGGTTCTTCCTGCGGACTTTGCTCTTTGCAGAGGCTCGTATATCGCCCATCTTCGTCGGTTTTGAGCTCAAGGACGCTCGCGCTTGGACATCCTCCTCGACCCCTCTTAACACGACCCTGGTCGACCCGCTGGATCTGCTCCAGGGCTACGTAGGATTGCGCGGAAGTAGCCTGATCCTCCCGGGAGATGACACCTCCCTTGCTGCAGGCCGCATGACCATCAACCTAGGTAGTCGACGCCTTGTTGCCCGCAACGATTTCCGCAACACGATCAATGCATTCACTGGGGTTCACGCTCAGTGGATCAGCCCTTCCCAGGATATCTTCCGCACCTTTATCGTCGTCCCTGTAGTCCGGCTTCCCTCTGAGGCGGAAGAGCTAAGAAGGAACCAGCTCAAGCGGGATCAGGAGAATCGCCGGGCTCTCTTCTGGGGGGCATTCTTCCAGGGTCGGCCCCTGGCGGCGAAGGTCATCTTCGAAACCTACCTGCTTGGCCTCCATGAGGGCGACAGCGATCTCGCCCCATCCTCCGACCGGCGCCTCTACACCCCTGGCTTCCGTGCCCTTCGCCCTTCGACCCCTGGTGAGTTCGATTTCCAGTTCGAGGTGATAAGCCAGTTCGGGTACTCTCGGGTCAGCACGGCGGCCAAGGACACCAACGATCTCGACCACCTTGCTTACTCGGTCCACGCCTCTGGGGGTTTCCGCTTCCGCGCTTCTTGGTTCCCTCATATCCTGTTGATCTTCGACTATGCGAGCGGGGATCGCTCCCCCGTGGATGGGATGAACAACCGCTTTGACCCGCTCTTCGGAGCACGTCGGTTCGATTTTGGCCCCACAGGGATCTACGGAGCCTTTGCTCGGAGCAACTTGATCTCTCCTAGCATCAGGGTCGGGGTGGATCCTCATCGGACCGTCGACGCCTTCGCCGCCTACCGTCCTGCGTGGCTTGCCTCCCCGCGAGATGCTTGGACCACCTCGGGGCTTCGTGATCCGGATGGACGTTCGGGCCGGTTCCTTGGGCATCAGGTGGAGGCTCGGGTACGCTGGCATATCTTCCCCAAGAACCTTTCCCTCGATATCGGAAGCGCTCTTCTATTGCGCGGTGACTTTGCCAGGAAAATACCTAAGGGAGAGGATGCTCCATCCGCTTACTTGTACTCCCAACTCACCGGAACCATCTGATTGCAGAGGCTACCTACTCCCTGGCCTCTGAAGGGGTTGGTTGTTCCATAGGCTCACGGTGTGCCTTGATGTTGCCGACGATCTTCGCGCAGTCCTCGTCGGCAACCACGATCCATGGCGCTCACCATCTACGTGCCGTTGCTTGAGGAGCAGAGGGTGCGAAGGCAAATCTCCTCGTGTTGCTAATTAGGGCAAGTGCCTGTGAGTCATCAGTGGTTCTACGCACGTCGCCCGAGACGGTGTGGTGGATCGATCTTGCGGTCTGCTCCGTTGTTCCGTGATTCGGAAGCGAGTATGGTCCCTCCCCTTCCACGTGTTCAAGTGGAGTAATGCTTAGGGTTGAAGGAAGGCCAAGCGATCACCGACCACCAGCGCGTAGCCGTTCAGCTCCTCCTCGGCAGGGGGCGGGGTAAATACAAAGTGCCTCGGGTGATTGCCTGAGCGGGATGGGCAGGGACGTCCGGGCTCCCCCCGGTGCAGCGGCACCAGCAACACTGTGCTGTCTAGCTCTCCCTGGAGCTCCACCTCGATCTCCTCGTCGGTCACGGTTACGTGAACGTTCTGCATTAGCTCGACGGTTTCTCGCAGGTGCATCCCTGAGGGAGCGCCGTGGAGCGTCAGGTCAAAGGTACGCCGCGAGCTAGTCGGGGGGGCCGGAAAATCGACGAGCTGGAGAAGGTCGGGAGCGACCTGAAGTGGCTGGCTCCGCTGCATGGCCGTAGCCAGCATCCTGCCCAGGGCGTCTGCTTGCTTTGCATCAAGAGGGCGGATGCGGAAAGAACAAGCCGCTGTGAGCGGTTCACCTTGAAGGGCCGAGGCTAGGGCGCGCCGGGCAACTGCATCAAGAGCGAGGAGTGCCCGATCTGCTCCAGGAACGACTCCTGTGGTGGCCATTCGTTCGAGAGCGGTGGTGCTCAAGTTGAGAAGGGCCCGTGGGGAGCGGGCGGCAGCCTCCTCAATGCAACGAGTCAGCTCATTCATGGCGATATCCGCCTGCTGGTGTAGGGAAGAACCGGGAGCTACAAGGGCGAGAGCTGCGAGGATAGCTCCAAGGTGGTCGATGAGCCCAAGGACGGCGGCGTAGTGGTCGCGGGGGGCCGCGAACCAGGCCTGAACCGGGGAGATGTCTGGGAGCGACAGGCTGGAGAAGTCCAAACGAGAAGCTGTTTGGACCAGCTTGAGCAGGAGCGCCTCGGCTTCGTCGACCAAGGAGGCTGCCTCGTCGCTAGCCTCGGCGTCAGTGCAGCTCAGCCGGTAGAGGGCCCCGAGGCACGGAAGGAAATCCTCCGGGGAAGGGGCACCGGCGAGGAGGGCAGCAGCCTGGGTTAGGATTTGGCGGCGGATGGGGAGCTCGTTCATGGGGTGCCTCGGATGCCAACGCGGCGTAGTTCCTCAATCAACTGGAGTCGACCCTTACTGATGCGTTCGCAGAGAGCCCCTTCCCGTTTGGGCATGGGCTTGTCCCTGCCGATGCGCGTCAGCTCGGCAATAGTGCGCCGGGACAGGCCATGAGGTTCGTTCTTCTGGGCTTGTTCCAGCTCGGCTCGGTAGGCGTCGCTCCAGCTCTGGGGCGGGATGGGGCAGCGTCGGCCTGCGTCACAAGCTCGACCTTCTGCCTGGTTGCTGGCGGTCTCATGACAGAAGGCAAACGAGGCCACCTCGGAGATCTCAGCGAGATCAAGCTCGTAGTCTGGCCAGAGTGCCAAACGTAGGGGAATCCCCCGGCCTGGGGGAAGCCCCTGGATAGCCCGGATGGCGACCAGGTAATGGAGGGTTTTGCGCCTGCGAGCCTCAAACTCCTCGTGGGGGAGGGGGAGGGGATCTTCCGCAGGGTCACCGTCACCGGACAAGTGCTCGGCTCGCCGGAGTTCGGCTTTGCCTGCAGGCGAGCGGAGCCAGTCCAAGAGGAGATTGTGCAGAACCCGGCGCAGGAATCCGTGGAAGTTCCCGCTCTGGTCAAAGGTGTCGATCTTGTTCCCCTCAGTGAGCCTTCGCTCGACAAAGCGCAGGGCAGCGAGTCGAGCTGTATCATCAGCGCGGCGTAGTAGCGAGTGCTGCTCCATGCGGGTGGCCAGGTCGACCAAGGCCAAGGAGCGCAGCTCCCCCGCTGTTATGGTACGCCCCTCGACTTGGAGGATGACGCCTGGATCCGGTTGTGGAGCAACAAATTCGGCGCGATAAGCGGCCTCCAGGAGCGCCTCGGAGGTAGCAATAAGACCCTCGGTCATGATGAGGCTGCATTGTTTCCCGGAACCCCTGTGGGGGCCAGAGTTCCCGGGCTTTGCGAGGGAGCTGCAGGCTCTTGTTAGCCGGTGGGTCGCAGGGGTTGGTCGAGGGCTCCTCGGCGCTCCGGTACTCGCTGCCCTAGCCACGCTTCTAGGATGGCCCAGGTGGTCAGGGGTGCTTCATGCCCTACCAACAGGTCGATGTGTCCTGCAGGGACACAACGGTAGGTCTTGTCCCGAGCTTGACTCCGGTCGTAAGCGGTCTTGACCCCCTCCGGCGCTGCCAGGTCATCCTTTGAACCTGCGATTACCAGCAGCGGCGTATCATGCATACGCTCGAAGGCTTCCCCGAACCCCTCGATGCCTCCCGGTACGTCCGTGCGCCCTCTCCGGCTCCGGGCCTCTCGGAACATCTGCCGTGCCACCCGGATGCTACCTGCATCCATCGCCAGGGCCATGTGCTGTGCCAGTACATCCGGTTCGACGTTGGAAGGATCATAGCCACGGAACGGTAGTGGATAGAGAGGGCTATCGACAAACATCCGGAAGTTCCGGACAAGCTCGCCGAAGAGGCGATGATCCATAGCCAGATCGCCTCGGAGAGCTTCCACGCGGCTCTCTAGGAGGTGGACCAGGTTCCCGAGGCGTTCCATGCTGCGGAGGCCTTGGGTAAAGTGGTAGGGGCTCCCGATGGCGACGATACCCGCAACGGCAGAGCCGAGAGCGGGGGCGGCGGCATAGCTGATCAGACCCCCGAGGGAATGGCCGATGAGAAAGACCGGGCGAAGGCCGCAGATGAGCTGGATCTTGGCTACAGCAGCAGGTACGTCCTCGCGGACGTAGTCGGCCGTGGTGCTTGGGCGACTTGCGCCCAGGTGAGCGCTGCGACCATGGCCTCGAAGGTCCAGGTTGAATACGTCGTAGCCCATCCGAGCCAGGAAGCCAGAGAGGCTTCGGAGTGGCAGGTGCCAGGCATATCGGTTTTGACCGTAACCATGGATGAGCAGCACTGGCCCAAGGGTGCCCCCGGTTTCCCCCCGTGCGGAGTAGGAACGCTTGCGTACCATGGCCAAGGGGGCCGGTCCATCGACCATCACCAGCTCCTTGACGAAGCGAGCACGATCGGTACGGTTGACTGACTGCTCGACGACTTTTGTACTAAGAATCATAGGGGAACGAGATTATCATGATTGCCAAGCTCCGACGTTCCTAGGGCAACCAGCGTGGTAGGCCTGAAAGATTGATCAAGGTTGACGAGCAATCTTTCGGTAAAGTTCTTCGTAGGCGGCGGCGATTTGGGAAGGGTTGTGGTTCTTCTTCACGGCAGCTTGTCCAGCATCCCGGTGCTGCTGCCAGGCCTTCTCGTCCCGAAGCAGCTCGCCACAGACCCGAGCTAGGTCGCTTGGAGACTTGAGCGGTACTGCACCCTCCAGCTCCTGGAGAGGGCCTGTCTGCAGGGCGATCACGGGAACCCCGAGCGCCTGTGCTTCTAGCAGGGACAAGGGGAGATCTACTTTGCCGTAGAGGTCGTCCACGGGAAAGAGCACAGCCCTGCAGGACGAGAGCAGTGCCGGGAGGGAGGGAACCTGCCCTGCGAAGATCACGCGGCGACCGAGGGGAGCGAGTTCAGTGCGCAGGAGTCGCTCGATCTTGCGAGCGCGAGGAGTCTTGGGGCGGCAGGCAAAGATCACGGTCGCCTCCGGGTGCTCTGCCAACAGTGTGGGCGCTGCCTGTGCCACCGCCTGGGCACCGCTGGAGAACTCTAGGTCACCCGGGTATACCAGCAGGGGGCCATGATCTCTGGGGATTCCGAGGTATTCTAGAGCGGAGCGGCGCTCTTCTTCGGAGAGACTCTCCGGAGCGGAGAGCGGTGGAGGGATGACTTCGAGGCGCGCTGGGGGGGCTCCTGCGGCGACGAAGCGATCCCGTGTGGAACGACTCTGGCAAACCACAAGGTTTCCAAAAAGGAGGCGGTGTACTCCCTCGAAGGTCCGAGGCACGGAGGGGACCGTCTGGAGTGCTGGAACCCGACGGACCGAAACTGCGAGACGAGCAGCAGCAGAGGAGGAAGGGTTGGGAGCAAAGACGAAATGCCAGAGATCATGGCGGGAGCCGAGGAGCAGCCGGAGAAGCACCCGAGCGTTGTCTGCAAGGGCTGGAGCAAAGGAACCGGGGGCGGCATAGACTGGCTCGACAGAGACGCCTGGGCCCGGAGGTGGGGTATGGGGTGGGGCAAGCACGGTAGGTGAGACGGAGGGCAGGTGCGTTGCCAGATCTCGGACGAAGCAACGTGTCCCGTCGTGGAAGGGAGGTGCAATGGGCTTGGAGACGAACAGGACATGCATCGTGAAGCAATCGATATCTCGGGATGTAAGTGGATGAGCGTTAACCTCGTTAGGAGGCTTGATGAAGAGAAAGATTGCTGTAGGCCTAGCGGCCTGCCTGGTGACCCTGCTGTCTGGACAGGCGGGGGCGTTCTGCGGCTTCTATGTAGGAGGTGCGGACGCCGAGCTGTTCAATCATGCAACCCAGGTGGTGTTGATGCGGGAAGGCACCCGCACGGTGCTGAGCATGGCCAACAACTACCAGGGCCCTCCCAGTGACTTTGCCATGGTTGTCCCGGTCCCGGTCATCCTCCAGAAGGAAAACGTCAAGACCCTCTCCTTGGGTCTCTTCCGGAAGATTGACCAGCTTACGGCTCCTCGCCTTGTGGAGTACTGGGAGCAAGACCCTTGCCACCTGCCTCCCCCGATGGCTTACAGCCTGCCGGGCATGACTATGACATCGCCGCCCTCTGCTACCCCGAGGGGAGGTTCCCTTGGCGTGAAGATTGAGGCCCAGTTTGAGGTGGGAGAGTACGAGGTGGTGATCCTCTCCGCTCAGGATTCCATGGGGTTGGATACCTGGCTGCGGCGGGAGAAATACAACATCCCCCGTGGCGCCGAGCCGGTGCTCAAGCCTTACGTCCAGGCTGGCATGAAGTTTTTCGTCGCCAAGGTCAACATCGCTAAGGTGAAGAAGGATGGTGACAGGACCATGCTGTCGCCCCTCCGCTTCCACTACGACAGCGAGAAATTCGAGCTTCCGGTGCGCCTCGGCCTGCTTAATTCGTCGGGAACCCAAGACCTGATTGTCCACATCCTTGCTCGGGGTAAGCGCTATGAGGTGGCCAACTACAGGAATGTTACCATCCCTACCAACCTTGACGTGAAGGAAGACACCCGGGAGAAGTTCGGGGCCTTCTATACAGCCCTCTTTGACCAGACGGTCAGCCGCAATCCTGGCGCTGCGATTACCGAGTACGCTTGGGATGCCTCCACTTGCGATCCCTGCCCGGGACCTGCCCTCGACCCCTCCGACCTGACCACCTTGGGCGCCGATGTGATCGACGCGAATCCGGGTCCCGGGCCCCGGGCGCCTGCGCCACCAGGGATGGGCCCTCCGCCGATCGCCATGCCCCCCGGGTGGTTCTGGGGAGGGGGCTTTGTGATCACCCGGATCCACCTCCGCTACGGCAAGAATACCCTGGGGGAAGACCTCGTATTTCGCGCAGCGGAGCCTATCGTGGGCGGGCGGGAGGTGTTTGTGGAAAGCAGCAAGGTAGAGAAGGGCGCCCGCAGGGATGGGATCAACAACTTCCAGGCGCGCTACGCCATTCGCCATCCGTGGACCGGCCCGATTCCGTGCAGGGAGCCACGCCGCGGGATCTGGGGAGGGCCTCCACCGACGGTCCAGGAGGTTGCTCAGGGCCCCCGGGCCGCCACGGATCTGGCTTTTGCCCCTCGCGGTGTTGTCCAGCTATCCTCCCTTGTCCGTGAGCCCATTCCTGAACTGAACATCGTGCCAGGGGGTAAGGACCCGCCCCTCTCTCCCGAACTCCGTGGTCACAGAGGTCCCTCCGAACACAAGGGTGGGGGCTGCGCCGGATGCTCCGTCGGCACCTCAACAGGTACCTCGTTCGCAGGAGGTGGGCTCCTGGCGTTGTTGGGAGGCTTGCTTGGTCGAAGGCGTCTCCTGGGGAAATGTCCGCAGGATTGAGCTTTCATGCTAAGGTGCTTTTAGTGCAAGACAAATCCCCCGGAGCGGGGTCACCGTTCGTGGATCTTCTCGGCGACGGACCCGAGCCCCAAGACCCCTTCGAGCCGCTGCTGAAGCGTGCTCTGTGGGCTACCGTTAACGCCGCTCAAGCTGCCTTTACCGTTGGCTGGTCTGCCTTGTGGATCAGCGCTGCCCTCGGGGTCACCCTCGTTTCCCGGTCCCCCCACAAAGCACTGACCATGGCCCGTACTATTTGGGCTCCTGGACTTCTCCGTGGTGCTGGGGCCAAGGTGTTTGTCCAGGGCGGTGATGAACTCGATTGGAGTGCTCCTGCCCTCTTTGTCTGCAACCACCAGTCGATGATTGATATCCCTACTGCCTTTGTGGCTCTCCCCTGTGACCTTCGCTTCATCGCCAAGCGCGAGCTAGCCCACATCCCATTCCTGGGCTGGTACATGCGCGCTACGGGGATGGTCTTCGTCGAGCGTGGCGAGGGTGCTAGGGCTCGCCAGAGCATCCGCCTCGCCGGGGAGCGGATCCGCGCCGGCGCCAGCATCCTCGCCTTTCCCGAAGGAACCCGTTCTCGCGATGGGAAGATCCACGCTTTTAAGAAGGGGGCTTTCGTCGTGGCTATTGAGGCCCAAGTACCTATCGTGCCTGTGGCCATCGAGGGTGCTCAGCGCGTTTTGCCTTGTGGTGGCTTTCGTGTCCGCCCTGGAGAGATCCGTGTTGCTATCGGTAAGCCTATCCCTACCTGCGGCCTCCGTTACGAGGATCGCGACACCCTGATCGCCCAGGTCCGCCAGGCTCTAGCTCTCCAGCATCGTTCCATCGGAGGCCTTGGTTGCTGAGTCCTGTGCTCCACCCTTACGAGAGGGCAAAGAGTATGATAGGGTCTATCTAACGTTTTGTGTCAAATAAAAGGAGCGCTTGCTTTGCACAGCAAAAATTACGGTCGATGGGCCCTGTGGTGGCTTGGAATGGCATTGGCGCTGGGGTGCGGAGATGACGAAGACGCCCCGGGGCAGGCCGGGGTTGCAGGCATGGCAGGGCTGGGAGGGCTCGGCGGGGCAAGCGGATCCGGTGGAGCCCAGGGAGGGAAGGCCGGCGAGGGGGGCCAGGTCAGCTCTTGTACGGAGGCCAGTGCCAAGACCGGGAATGATC
>JANWXX010000147.1 GCA_025057345.1 Polyangiaceae bacterium
GATCCCCCATTTTCACGCCATCGCGCTCTTTCGTCAGGAGGAGTACGCTCGCGCTGGCCTCAAGGTGCTTCCCCTGGAGCAGGGAGATGTGGTGACTCGTCGGCACATTGCCTTGTGGTCTACAGTCCTCCTTCCGGTTTCTCTTACTCCCTACCTCCTGGGCTTCACGTCGCGCACCTACCTCGCCGCCGCACTTCTCTTTGGCCTTCCCTTCCTGGCCTTGGCCCTCTCTGGGCTCAAGTCCCAGGTCGATGCTCGCTGGGCCCACCGTCTCTTTGGCTTCTCCATCCCCTATCTGGTCGCCCTCTTTGCCACCCTGCTGATCACGCGTGTTTGTTGAACCCTGGAGATGACCCCAGCACGCTCTGTTTGACGTGACAGAAGGAGCACGCTAGGCACACTGCGTCATGGCTCCCAGCGAGCGCCCCCCCCCATCGGAGCAGGACGAGAACGAGGGCAGCGAGACCCAGCGGGAAGGCCGCGAAAGCCCGAGGCGCTTGGTAGAACGGTTGCTGCGGGATGGAGTACGCAAAGCGGTGGAGAGAGGGGTCGAGCAGATCACCGAGACACCGGATAACCTGAGACAATTCATCCAAGATTTGAAGCTCCCGCGAGAAGTTGCGTCGCTGATGTACCAGCAGATCGACGAAACGAAGAACGGGCTCTACCGCGCCGTAGCCAAGGAGATCCGCGATTTCCTGGAGCAAACCAACATCACCGAGGAGCTCGTCAAAGCACTGACGACCCTCTCCTTTGAGATCAAGACCGAGATTCGATTCATCCCCAACGACTATCGTCACGAGGGAGAAAAACCTATGAAGCCTGAGGTCAAGGCGAGCGTACGGCTCAACACCCATCGGGACAAGGAGCCCAAGGACGAGGCAAATAAGGTATAGGTGCGCCGGACCGACGATGACAAAGAAGCTGACGCCAGCCGCAGAGATCGATGCGTACTGCACCAAGTGCAAGCTTGACCTCGCCCACCGCATCATCTCCCTCGACGGGGAGAAACCTTACAAGGTCGAATGTTTGACCTGTCGTGGAGTCCATCGCTATCGCTCTCCCAAGTCTGCTCCCGCGGAGCTGCGTACCACCAAGACCAAGAGCGGCCAAGCCACTCCTACCTCCTCCGCTCTGTCGGGGGCCAAAGCCGTCAGCAAGACCCCTTCCACGAAAGCTCTTGCTGCAATGGAAGCCGAGAACCAGCGAGAGCGTGACTGGGAACGTCGAGTTTCCGGCAAGAGTCTCCAGGAATTCAAGCCTTACCGCCCCAGCGCTACCTTCAGCGTGGACGAGCTGATCCATCACACCAAGTTCGGTGATGGTTTCGTTGCCCGGGTGATCGACAAGAACAAGATCGAGGTCATGTTCCGCGACGGCCTCCGGACCCTCGCCCATGGGTACACGGGCTAGTTTCTTCCGAGTCATCTTCCCCCGCAGGCTTGTCCCTCGGTTGTTTCTTGGGATGTCTCTGTGGATGTCCAACGCTCGCGGGGATCTCGAGTTGGCCCCCGGCCCCACAGGAGGACTTGGAGCTCTGTTGGTGGCAGGGCCTCTGGCGGCAGTAGCTTCCTCCCGTCGTGCTGCACTTTCCGCAGATTTTGTCCTGCCCAGGCAGGTAGATCTCCGCGGGAGCCAGGTGAGACTTGGAGCATCCACCGGGAGCCACCCTCGGGAGAAGGCCATCTGGCGAATGAGCATCGGGGCCAGCGGCGTGCTTGATCTGAAGGCAGATCTTGCGACCCAGGGGTCCGAAGCAACGGCGCTGGCCTTTGGGGTGCTGCGGGTGACGAGGCCCCTACGCGGGTGGCTCCTGCTAGGTGCGGATGACGGTGTGGTAGCCTACTTGGACGAGAAGCAGATCCTCTCCCGGGATGATAGCCGCGCGGCCCATCCGGATGACGATCTGATCCCCCTCGATCTTGCACCGGGCGATCACCCACTGCTCCTCAAGCTCCACCAGCGAGGCGGGGTGTGGCTACTGAGGCTGCGCATCACCGACGAGGCGCTGGCGCCGGCTCGTGGCGTCACCCTGGTGCTTCCAGGGGAGATCGACGCGGACAAGGTAGCCGACGAACTGCTTCGCCTCGACCTCGATCGACGACCGACGGCTACAGGGCTTGATGCGAGGCTCCATCTGCAAGTCCACGGGGGCTGGCCACGGCAGACCTCCCGAGAGGTCACCGCCAGTGCACGAGGAGCTAGTGGCTCGGTGCTTTTTTCCATCCGGGCAGGGCTCTTCCCACTGGAGGAGCAGGGGCCTGCCCACGACCTAACGGTGAGGCTCCCCCCGATGACGATGGAGAGGCTGGGTAGCGAGGGAGTGATCACCTTCGAGGCGAGGGTGGGTGCATCGGTACGGTCGTTCCCTGCATGGCCCCGAACGGCACTGGCCACCGTACTGGACCGTGCAGCAAAGCTCCGCAAGGTAGCGGAGGAGCATCCTCCCTTCCTGAAGGATCCCGAGGCGACGGTGGCGACCCTGGATGCACTTACCGCTCGGATCCAGCATTATGCAGGGCGAGGAGACACGGATCTTCCTGCCCAGCTTGAGGAGGCGGCTGCCCTGGGGCTCTTCCTCGATTCCCTAGAGAAGAAGGAGGATCCCTTCCTAGCGATTCGAGGAGCCCGACGGGTGGCTTACCGATCCCCGCTGGACGGGAAACCATCGACCTTTGCCCTCTACGTTCCCCCGAGCTTTGACCCCTCCAAACGCTATCCCTTGGTGGTTGCGCTCCATGGGATGAACGGCAAGCCGATGAACATGCTCCGCTGGGTGTTCGGTCGGGACGATCCTGGGCGAGACGGGGAATGGGAGGACCGGCACCCTGGCGACTTCCCTGAGTACAACGCGATCGTGGTAGCACCGATGGCTCACTTCAACAGCTTCTACCGCTACGCTGGTGAAGAGGATGTAATCGCGGTGACGGAGTGGGTCCGGCGGATGTTCCCGGTAGACCCGCAGAAGATCAGCATCACTGGTCCCTCCATGGGCGGCACCGGTGCTGCGTGGGTGGCCTTTCGTTATGCGGACCGCTTCGCTGCTGCGGCACCGCTCTGCGGCTACCATAGCTACTTCCTCCGGGGTGATATCGCAGGCAAGAAGCTTCGCCCTTGGGAGCGGCTCCAGGCCGAAGAACGCTCTACCGTCTACTGGGCGCTGAACGGGATGCACCTTCCGCTCTACATTGTCCACGGTACCCGCGACCTTCCCGAGGAGAACAGCGGTGTACTGATCGAGCGCTACAAGGCCCTCGGCTACCCCCTCTTGGACGAGCACCCGGACGAAGGGCACAACGTATGGCAACCCACCTACGAGGGCCTCAAGGGCCTGCGCTGGCTCACTGCCCACACACGACCCCGGAGCCCTGCCCGGGTTGCCTTCCGCAGCAACAATCTCCGCTATGATCGCCTCGACTGGGTACGCTTGCTCCGCTTGGAACGCTCGCTAGCCTGGGGTGAAGTCATCGCTACCCGCCACAAGGGAAAGAATCCCATGGTCATCGAGGCGAAGACTTCCGGGGTTGCGGCGCTGGAGTTCTCCGAAGAAAGCGGCCCCCTTGCCCCCTCTGAGCGAGGGCCTGTGCGGCTGAAGATCGATGGAGACACCGTGGAATTCCAGCGAGAAGAGCCCATCCGCTGCGAACGACGCGAGGGGAAGTGGCAACGGGGTGTGAGTGAACTGCAGGGGCTCCGCAAGAGAGCCCGCCTCGCCGGCCCCCTCCGAGATGTCCACCACGAACCGACGATCCTGGTCTATGGAACCTCTGATCCCCAACTCGCTCGGGCCAATGAGGAGGTGGCCCGATGGTTTGGAGCGATTCGCTCAGGCTTCGACATCGAGTACCCGGTGGTGGCAGACAGCGCCTTTGAACCATCGATGGCAGATGGCAAAGCGCTGGTGCTAATCGGAGGCCCCCAGAGCAATGTGGTCACCAAGGCGCTGGATGAACGACTGCCGATTCACGTGACCAGCAATCCACCAGAGATACGCCTTGCCGATAGGCGTCATACCGGTCCGGGGCTCGGAGCAGCCTTCGTGTACCCGAACCCAGATCAACCGACCCGCTACGTGGTGGTGATCGGAGGGACGGACGTAGAAGGTACGCTGCGAGCGATGTCCATGCCAGATATCCTGCCGGATTACCTTATCTTCGACCATCGAATCACCCCAGCGCGAGGCCAGCTTGTACTGGGGCGTGCCGAGCTGATCGAGGGAGGTCTCTTCGACGAAAGCTGGCAATTTAGCCCAACTAGCCCAACACCTTGAGGGAGCGCCCCCGAAGTACTTCGTTGGCACTTCCAGTACGGTAGCCTGCTAGATCCAAGGTGACCAAGTGATAACCATAGCGCTTCCCTGCGTGGACAATGGTTTCCCGCAGGTCAGGCTCTACGGTCCGGGCCAAATCCGCGATGGGCAATTCGATGCGAGCCAGCAGCACCGGGGGCTCCCCTGGGAGCTCGTGGTAGCGCACTCGCACCTGGCGGAACCCTAGCGCCTTGAGCTCGGCCTCCAGACCGCCGATCCGGGCGAGGCGCTCACGACTGACTGCAGTACCGTAAGGAATGCGGCTGGAGAGGCAAGCGGACGCAGGCTTATCCCAGATGGAGAGTCCAAGGCGCGCAGCAGCAGCGCGCACATCTCGCTTGGTCATCTCTGCCTCCACCAGAGGGAATAGGACGCCGTGCTTGCGAGCAGCGTCAATACCGGGGCGATAATCGCCCAAGTCATCGACGATGATCCCGGAGACAACGGCCGCAAAACCTCGTCGACGAGCTTCGGCCGTGGTGAGAGAGTACAGTTCTGTCTTGCAGTGGAAGCACCGGTCCGGATTATTAGCGATGTAGTTCGGATCCTCGATCTCGTGGGATTCGATGAACTCATGGCGAGCCCCGATAGCCCGAGCCACCGCCGCAGATTCCTCCCGTTCCCCAGGGGGTAGGCTTGGACTGACTGCGGTAAGGCCGAGGGCTCGATCCCCTAGTACGCTGTGAGCGGCACACAACAGCAGAGCGCTGTCGATGCCCCCGGAGAAGCAGACGACAACGCTTTCGAGACGCCGCAAGATCTCGTTCAATCGCTCGATCTTTCTGGAGGTTTCGTCCTGCTGTTTCGGAGGGTCAGTGGGCTCCACAAGCCTCCTGCTACCATGACCGGGGCCTGCTGCCACCCTCAGCGCCGAGGCCTTCGTGCATCCACCACCTGCGCCGAGGAGTAGGCTGCCACTGATGCGCCATTCAGGAATTTCTCTACCGCGAGGCTGACATACTCTGGATATTCAAGGGGGGTCAGATGCGTACCCCCGCGGATCACCAGCAGCTCGCCGAGCGGGAGGCGTCGTGCCAACCTTCGCGCCAACAACCCTGAGGCGACCACGTCGTTCTGGCCAACCACCAGCAGGACCGGCTGGGGGATTCCCTCCGGAATGGGCCCCTGAGTTTGCCCTTCGAGGGCCCGGAGCACCCGCCCAATCCCTGCAGTACGAAGACCCCCGAGATCCCGGATGGCTTCGCCCAGTGCTTCAGGCTCAATGGTGGAGCTGGCCAAACCGGCGCGCCGAAGCCAGGCCCCCGCATCCAGAAAAGGAAGGCGGCGGTGGGCCTGGGCCAGCCACGGCGTCGCCCTAGCAGCCAACCGACCCAGAACCGGCCCCACCACGTCGCGCCCCAAGATGCCGAGGGCACGGGCGAAGCCCCGGGTGAACAGGGGGTTGATAGCGGCCAGGTGAGTAAAGGACGAGGAAGGCTGGCCCAATAGGTCGAGGGCGAGCTGGGTACCGAGCCCCCAAGCAACCAGCGCAGCTCGTGGGATTTCCAGAGCTTGGAGCGCTTCCAGCACATCCTTGCGCATTCGATCGAGTGAAGTGGTTCGGGGCCCGTCGTGGAAAACTTCCGGGTGCTCGAAGGCGATGACTTGGTGGCGTGCCTGCAGATATGCCACCTGGTGGGACCAAAAGGAAGGCGGCGTTCCGGGGGCACCGAGCAGGAGCACCGGGAGGCCAGGGGTCGGCGGCGTGCAGGTCAACCGGAGGGGAGCGCCATCGGAGGCGTGGACCGTCCGTGGCTCCCAAACGAACTTGCTCCTCATAGGCTGACCCCCCTTAGCCGTTCTCCTCCAACGAAGGAATCCTAGTGAGGCGCGTTGACACAGGGGGCCAGAGGCCGGTACCTTGCGAGCCATAAGGCCGACCTCTTCCGCCTCCTTTTCTTGCGGCGCACTCCCCCCCGAATCTTTTGCTGAGAGACGATGGCCAACAAGAAGATCGATCTGAAAACACGGCTGGGTAACAAGGCCGGCAGCGCTGCTGCTGGCAGTGGAAGCGCACCCCCCGGAGGCATCCCGGCCCCGGCCATCCCCACCCCCAGTATCGGTATCCCTCCCCCTGCAGTTTCCGGTGCTCCCTCCCCTTTCGCTCCGGCCCCCACGGCTTCCCCCAAACCGTCCACCCCCACCGTCGACCCCCATGACACTTTTGCGGCGGTCAAACCTTCTGCCGCCGCCCCAGCCCCTGCGCCCGTCGCCGTCCAGATCGACGAGAGCGCCATCGAAGAAGTCAAGAAGAAGGTCTTTAAGTTCGTCCCCATCGCCGGCGTCGCAGGGCTCATCGTCGGCCTCGGCATCGGCAATGTTCTGGGGACCGGCTCCGTTCGCAAGAATATTGAGAAGAACACCATCGAGGGCGCCAGCCTGATGATGAAGGAGGTCGAAACCTCCAACGCCAAAATCAAGGAACTCGCTGACAAGATCATCGAAGCCAACAAGTCCATCAAGGAGAAGAAATACCCCGAGAACTTCGCGAAAGACCTCGGTGGGATCAACATCCCCTTCGATGGTTCCAAGCTCGTCGGCAAGGGCATTGGCTACTACGACGGCAACACCCAGAAACTCCTCTTCGAGTACCTAAGCAAGGTCGAGGCCCTCAACGACCGCAAAGAGGCCCTCCAGCGCCTCTTCAGTGCCCAGCGGAAAAAGATCGAAGAAGCCCTCCAGGCTACCGACAAACCCAAGGTGGCTCACTCCGTCCTCATCATCAAAGGGAAGGGGGGTCCGATGGCCTCCATCGTCCCCATGCCTGACTCCTTCGAGTTTGGGGCCGCCGAGTGGCCCAAGACCTACAAGTTCATCAACCCGATCAATCGCCAGACCCTTGAGGCCACCCGCTATGACTCGGGTGAGCCCATGTTCTCCGACCAGAAAAAACTCGCCATCCCCCTCGACCCCACCAGCGTGGCAGCTACCTTCCCCAGTGACATCGTCGGCCAGATCGTCAGCCAAGTCCTCAAGACCGGCGAACTTATCAACGGGACCAACACTGGCAGCGAAGATGATTCAACGGGCCTACTCAAACTCGGCGAGGCCCTCATCGCCAACCTTAAAAAGCTCGCTGCTCGGGGCGGTTGACCGACTTCCCAGGGAGGGGCCTTCGTAAGCTGCGGTAGCCTGCGGTAGCTGCAGGAGGGCCCTTGCTCCGAAAGATTGTAAGGCGTAAGGGCTTGCGCCTACTTGCCGCGGTAGACGATGAGACCATGGGATGGGTCATAAGGGGATACTGCCACCCGTACGCGGTCGCCAGGAAGCACGCGAATATGATAGCGGCGCATGCGACCGGAGAGCTGAGCGCGTACGATGCCCCCTCCCTGATCGATCTTGATGGAGTACTGGCCACCACCCAGTGCATCCACGATTGTACCTTCCAGTTCCAGCAGATCTCCTCGACTCACGAATGAACCTCTTGCTAAGGGAATGCCGAACATCCATTCGGCGCACCCGTTTTCACCAAAGCCCCCGGCCCAAGACCCGGAACTAGTGCTCTGCCATAGTTCAGCCAGCGCCAGGATGCCATCTTATTCCCGAGGGCCTGCAGTTGTGACCGATCCCTTTAGGATACGCAAGGTCACCGCTCCGCCACGGAAGCGTTGCGGGGAGGAAGTACCGCCTTAAGCCAGGCGGTGCGCGGGATCAGGACATGGCGGATGCTCCTGCGGGGTGCACTTCGCATCACCCCTTCCCAGGACTGGAGTCGGGGGCGCCCGGCGTTCCCTGCCAGTCGGTAAGGAAAGCCGGTGAGTGGGTCCACCGACTCGATCAAGAACGAGTGGTAGTGAACAAGACCGTCATCCTTGAACCCGTGGATGATCACCACGTTCCCCACTTGGAACCGCTCCCGGTGCTGATCGATGTAGGCGAAGAAGTCGGAGCGGCGGGCAAAGGGGATGCGCTCCTCGTCCGGAAGGGTCCAGACCTCGAACATCTCCGGGTGCGCCGAAGCAAAAGCAACCACCTCGGCGGCACTCCGGCGGTTCTTCACATCCATGGCATCGAAATCGATGGCCCCCAGCACCCGCTTGCGGGGCTGCTCCGCCCTCTGGAACCAGCTCCCGCTAGCTCGCTCGTAGGCATCCAACACAAAGTCGATGCACACCTGCGGAGGATGAGGACGCCCCTTGCTGTCGAAGACCTGGTAGCCTACTCCGTTGAAGCTGTAGGTGGTAGCGTCGTGGTCGTAGGCCCACTTCCACGCCGGACGCAGCGAGCCGTCCTGCTGCCCTACCTCCTCCAGCGGCTCGTCGAAGCGCAACCGCTCCTCCACCATCGCATGGATCGCCTCCCGTAGACGTTTCAGCGACCCCGCGCGTTGAGCGTTGGCTTCCTTCTGCGCCTCCACCACCGCGCGATGTACCGGGGGAATTGCTAGGCATCCGAGCGTGTAGCGCATCCCGTCGTCCTCCAGCACTGCCGGAATCCAGTGCTCCCCGTAGCGTAGCTCCCCTACGGCTCCCCTCTCCGTCAGCCAACCAAGGCGGATTTGATCTGGATGGTGGGCCTCCACCAATGCAGTGAGATCCCGATGGAGACGGGGACCTAGCCCTGCCACACTGGTTGCCACTCGGTCGCCAAAGAGCAAAGCTGCTTCCTCACCCTCCTGGGGACCCTCAGCGTAGCGGTAGACGCCCTGCTTGTCCCGGACCACCCGGAAGGTTTCCCCTCCCCGGGCCACCCACAACTCCGACTCTCGAAACAGACGCCCGAACTTGAGTACATCGAGGAGCACTGCAGCCTCTGCAGGGGACTCGCTGTACACATAGCCCTCCGCCAGAAAGAGGCGCCGGAGATCCTGGGGGAAGTACCGAAGCTGCTCCATCACCTTCGGGATACCCAGCCACGGGTTGTGGCGCTTCATCTCTTCTCGGATCAACGACAGCCGCAGCGGGAGATTCTCCTCGAAACGAGGAGCCCGGAGGAACACCACAGGCTCCCCCTTGCCCCGGCCCAACAGTTCGCTCCGTTTCCCCTCGAAACCTGGAGCACCTGGCAGAGCAGGCAACCCGCGGAGTTGTTGGATGCGCTCCTGGCAGACGCGCTCCTCCGTTCGAGCTCGCTCCTGTACCGTATCTTCTGAGGAGGACACCGCAGAGGTGGCAGGCGGTGAAGGGGGAGCTTCCTTGCGCTCGCAGCCGGTGAAAGCCACCAACATCAGGAGCGCGGAGGAACGGGAGAAGCGCATCCATCCCATGGTACGAGTAGCGGAGGCATAGCTCAGCCTTTCGTGCAGAAGGCACGCAACTTGGGTACTCTTGGCACATCCATCCCTTCCAGAGGTCCCTCTATGCCACGTCTTCACTTGCTACCCTGGCTCGCGCTCCTCCTGACCGCTTGTGAGGACCGCCCTCCCACCACCGTAGTGGTAGCGCTCTCCAGCGAGGCACCCATACCCCAGGGGGTCCAGTCGGTGACCATCCAGGTGAAGCGCGGCGGTACCACCTACTTCGACGAAACTTACCATGTGGTCGATAAGAATACCGCCAATACTCAGGCAAAGACCCAACTCACCGTCGACGACATTCCGGGTACGCTCCTTCTCCAAGACGATGGCCGGGGGACAGGCCCGGTTTCCGTAACCGTGGAAGCCACTCTGTTGACCGCGGGGGGGGTCACCCGCAAAACCCTTCGCTCTGCCACGACATCCTTCGTTCAGGAGAAGCAGAAGCTGCTTCGCATGCCCATCCAACTCGCCTGCAGTGACGTCACCTGTCCCAACCCGGGGGAAACCTGCCGCGCTGGCCGATGCCTTCCCGACACGGTGCCCGAGAGCGAGCTGGAAGATTTCGAGGAAGCGAAGGCTCGACCCGTGGCCGGACAATGCTTTCAGTACACTTCGTGTCGAGAACAGCAAGGGAGCAGCGAAGTACGGATTCCCATCGAGACGGTGGTCGAAGTCCTCGGCGAGGATTGCACTATCCCCTACCTATTCCCTGGGTTGATAGAGGGAGACAGCGAGCTTGAGGGGGTCACCGACCCAAACGACCCCAGATTGGCTAAGCTCCGGAACTCCATCAACATGGGGTACATCTGGAGCGGAGCTTACAACATCGCAAACGAGGACAAGGACGAGAAGAGCGGCTCCTGGACGGTGGTCGATCGCGACCCCGTGGAGGGCTGGGAGTTCGCCAACCTCTATGAGGCCACCCGCCAGAACCCAGAAGCCACCCGCCGTGCAACCCTCACTCCCGGGCTCTGTGCGGCCCTGAAACTTGACCGAGATGCGATCCGCGCAGCTCAGGAAGAGGCAAAGAAGACCGGTCAACCCTAGGTCCGGCCTCCCACCCGGCT
>JANWXX010000148.1 GCA_025057345.1 Polyangiaceae bacterium
GGAGCCTGGAGGCATGGGTCGCTCCGCCATGGCTCGGTGGTGAGCGAGGACCGCCGGGTGATCGTTGCGGAAGCCGGTGCCGTCGGCCACGGCAATATCTAGAAGTTCTGGATGGATTGCGTCATCCTCGGGAACCGGGACGAGGCCGGCAAGGTCCGGGCGCCCATCCTCGTCGAGGTCGAGGGCCCAGGTGGGCGGGGCACGGAGCTGGATCGGGTAAGGAGTGGAGCCAAGGAGATCGATGCGGTAGATGGCGAGGGTTCCATCCGAAGCACGCAGGATGACGTCTGGGGCCTGGTCGCCAGTGAGGTCGACACCGGAGGGATAGGCCCCGGAAGGATGGAGCGCTGGGAGCAGCTCGTCCGGGCGAGGCAGCTCCTGGAGGACGACGTGGGCAGGGCCAAGGGCGAGGACCACCGAGGCCGGGGTGACGACGCGGGTGGCATGGGTGGGGAGACCGGCGGGATCGATACCGGAGAAGCCAAGGGCGACGAAGGGTTTTCCGTCCGGGAGGGTGCCCTTGATGCGGAGCGTTTCTCGGAGCCCGCTCGCTACAGCCTCTCGGGTGGCACGCTCAAGCTGACCAGGGAGATCGTCTGCAGGGCAGAGAAAGACGGTGAGCCCCACAGGGGGAAAAGGAGAAACCCGATGGTTGGAGGTGCAAGCGCTTGCTAGAAGCAGCAAGAGCAGGTGGGTCAGTACTTGAACTGCCATAGCAACTCCATGAGGCTGCTGCCTCGGTCCCCTACGGTAGTACGGAGGGACCAGTTGGGGCGGAAGCGCCAGTCGAGGGTAACGGTAGAGAGGTCTGAATTCTGTCGCTCCCGCTGGGTGGAAGTACTTATGTCGACCTGAGCCCAGAGACGAGGGCGGATCTCCGCTGCGACACCAATGCTAGTACCCCGGCTGGAAGTAGCTTCGACCCGGGTCTCGATGCGACGCCCAAAGACCTGTACCGGATCGAGGAAGGAATTGAGTAGTGTGGAAGCGACGCTCCCGCCAACAGCGAGGCTATTGTGGATGTCGCTAGACGGGCCCAAGTTGGTTCTGGCGTTGCTAGCGGGGTCACGTCCGAAAAGCACCAGCGAAAGCACCTCGCTCTCCGTAAGGGTTGGCTCGCTGCGCAGGCGGAGCTGGGCCTCCTTGAGATATCCCTGGAGGTCGGCGAATACTTTGGTTCCCTCAGGAGAATCCCAGGTGGCTCCTACGTTGAGGTAGGGGTTGGTGGCCTGGCCCTCAAAGCGGACAAAGCCCCGACGTATGTTGAAAGGTTTTCCAAGGGCAACAATGCGACCCGAGAGAGTTTCCACAGTGCCAGTGACAGTGAGGTCGGAGGCGAGGGTACTATGGAGGACACCAGCGAGGTGGACATCAACGCTAGCGCGGCGGACCAGCACACTGCCGTTGGGGCTACGCTCCCGGAGGAGATCTTCCAGAGAGGAACCTAGTCCTACCTGGACGCGGACGACGAGCGGCGTATCGTCTTCTTGTTGGCGACGGCGCTGGATCCTGCGGGATGCCTCGACAATAGCAATCTGGGGGTTCTCGTTGAGGTCTTGAAGATTCTGCCTGCCTGTTGTCTCTGGAAGCTCGAAGGTAAGCTGAGGGATAGCTACGTTGATCTGAAGCTCCTGTTTGCGAAACTGGATGGTTCCTTCGGTCTTGCCGTATGCATCTCCCAAGGCGATCCCCTCGAAGGTGATCGGGATCTTTTCCCTTGGTGCGATGCTGGCAGAAAAATCCCCCCGGAGCACCGGATCTGCCTCGGAACCATCTGCTGGCGGGAACAGATAGCGGGCCAGCAGGTCGTTGGGAACGATGAAGCTGGCCTCGCCGTTGATCCGACCGGAAGTGGCTGCAAGGCTTATGGCTCGCACGTTGACCTTCGTCTCCTGAGTGCCGGGGCTGGGCGTCGTGGAGACGTTGAACTGGCCATCGGTGAAGGTCTGCCCGAGCTGAGGGACAAGCAGCACGCCACGGCTCCAGCGGAGACCCCCGGTGATGGAATTTTCGGTGGGTTTCGGGCTGACTACTAGAGAGAACTCGCCGTCCAGCTTGCCGCGGAGGTCTGCCAAGAGTGGGGCAGCGAGGGGAGCAAACGGCTTGAGATCGAATCGGGATAGCCTCAAGCTGATGGGATGACGCTGTCGTCGGTCGAGGGTGGGGATTCTGCGATCCCGGAAGGTGACCGTAGGGAAGGCCGTTAGGGCAAGCTCTCCCCCGGGCTCTCCCGGCTGCTCCCCTGGCTGACGGAGGGTGATTGAGGCAAAGCCCCCCCCTTCCACCAGCGACACCATCAGGTGTACTGGAGCCATAGCGACATCGGCGAGCTTCCCGCCTTCCAGGGTAAGGTCTGCCCAGAGCTGAGGCTGTACGTTGAACCGGAACGCTTGTATCACCCCTGATACCCTCCCTTGGATCCCTCGCTCCGCTAGCATCGGGATTGCCCCTAGGTGCCATCCGAATAGGCGTGCCTCCCCGTCCGCTTGCCAGCGCCCTCTGCGTCCCCAGAGGAGATCTCCCAACCGCAGAGTGGACATTCCCCAAAAGGTTGCCCTGCCCTCGGTGCTGTCGATCCCCTCAGCATGTTGCCGCATCTCGCCACGAAGAACCAGTCCTCGTTCGTCAAGGGTTGCTTGGAGCAAGGCATCCATCCGCCATGGATCCCAGTCCTGTATACTCTTATGGAGGCTCCGGACATCTGCCTGAACAGTGATTTCGGGGCGATCTACCGTACCGGCAAGAGCGACCTCAAGCCGCACCTTGCCCTGGAGCGGTAGCGGACGGAGCAGTGCAGGAAGATCCTCAATGGCCTGCTCGTGAATCAAGAGTTTGCCTCGGATGGGTCGAGATCGGAGCCAAGCGAGGGCCGGAGCAGACGTGCTAGGGGTTGGAGAGGAGAGCCTTGTCAGAGCCTCACGTGCCTCTTTGGGGTCCAAGATGGTTGCCGCACTGAGCTGGAGAAGTTCCCGATCTCCGTGAACCAAGGCCAGCTGGGTAGCCCCTTCGAGGCTTCCCAAGGTAGTCGGTGCCGGAATAAGGGCCAGCCCAGCACGAAGATCAAGCCCCTCCACAAGCCATGGACCACCTTCGTTCTGGGAGGCTTCCATACGAAGATGCTTGCTGATGAGAGCAAGTTGGAAGGAAGGGAGCTGTCGTGGATCAACGCGGGAGAGGGTCGCAGTCACCCCGAGCAGCCCACTGAAGCGAGGGATCCGCTGGGCCATCGGACCCTTGCTCCACGCCTGGCGTAGCTTCTCGACCAACGGGTGGCGAGAGAGCTGGTCCAAGTGCACGGTCAGCTCGGTCAGCTCAATGCTTCCGGTAGCGTTCTTCCAGGTGCTCTCATTAAGGAGGGGCCCTCGGAGCCTCCCCAAGCTTTGCACTCTAGCAGTAGCCATCAACTCCTGGGGGAAGATCTCTGGGTTTTCTAGGGCCATCTTGCAGGTCGCCTGAAACAGCTCCGTCGAGAAGGTGGCGGAGACTTGCTCGTTACTCAGCCCGAGGTGCCCTTCCCCTCGCCATATGACGGGATACTCCCGCGAGCAGAGGTTTGTGATGCGAGCATTGAGGTTCCCCTGGCGATGGGCTCCATCGGCGTCGATCTTGCCGTCGAAGGTCAGGACACCGGAGGAGATCCGAGCTAGCGCGGGGGCGCCAAGGTGGGGCCCAAGGTAACGACCTAGCAAGGCGAGGTTCACCCGTCCGTCTTGGAGATCGGCATGAAAGCCCGTCGACCCTAGGTTTAGGTTCCCCCTCGCCTGGACTACCGGCCCCCGGACTTGGAGCCCCTGAAAACTCACCCCTTCCTGCGCTACGGCCACCCGCGCTACCTGCGCCTCAATCTGGAATTGCTCGTCTCCTTGGAAGCGAAGGCGAAGATTCTCGAGCGACGGTGAGGGCCGGAGCCGAACCCCTGCGGACAGGGAGAGCCAGCGCCAGCGCTCATCCTGAATGGCAAGATGGATTGCCGGAGAACGAAGGGGCCCTGCCGCCCCCACAACTACCCGCTGTACCCGAAAGCCACCTAGATCTACCTGTTCTCCGGTAACAGCAGCCTCTGCGTTGAGCCGATCCAGTGTTCCCCCAAGGCGCACCTGGAACCCCCCTTCGGCCACTCGGACCGGACCCTTCTTCAGGCTCCGATGGTTGCCACGGGCGATCGCCTCCAATACTCCCTCTGGCGACAGTCGTGCCTCCATGTGCGCTTTCACGGTCCCCTCCACGATCCCATGGAGCCGCGTTACGGACCGGAGCTGCGGGATCTCCATCCGTGCCTCCACCTCCACCTTTCGATCCAGGCCCACGCGGAATACGATGTCGTTGTCAACTCCAGGTTCGTAAACTTTTGCTTTTCCCTGGAGCCTGACGCCATCGAAGCTTGCTTGGGCGCTGACGCTGGGCAATACATGCTCTCCTAGCGTGAACGGGAACGTGGAAACCTCCGCCTCAGCGCGCAGACCGCCCGGACCTTGCCGTAGCCAGACTTTCCCATCGCCGCCCAGGCTGGCAGCAGGGGCACTGGCGGAGAACAGCCGAGGATCCATGTCCCGCAGGGACCAGCGAGTGTAGACCTCGATCCCCTGGACCAACCGGGCATCCGCCTCGAAGGTGGCCTCACCACTGCTGCCGGCTAGCAACCGCCCCGAGACATGGAGATCGGGGAAGGTGCCGCTGAGCTCTCCCCGCAGGAAGATATCCCCACGGAGAGGTACCTGGGGCAGGAGTGAGCGAAGATGATCGGGCTCAACCCTGGCGGTCTCCAGGCGTCCCGAAATCCGGAGCCCCTCCAGGCTAGCGCTGGCATCCAGGGTGACCTCGCCTAGCCGCCCGTGAAAGCTGGCCCACATGCGTGGCTCCTGACCAGCGGCGAGGCGCAGGTGATAGTCGGCAGTTCCTTGGGGATCGAGGGGAGACAGCAGGCGAGTGCGGGCTCCAAAGCGCTCGATGTCCAGCTCTAGGGAGCGCTCGGTTACCCGCAAGGCTGTGGGGATACGCAATCCCTCGGCCTCCAGGGGGAACCCCGGCACCGGCTCGCCCCGGACCAGCCCCCGCTCGACCACCACCCGGGGCAACTCGATCTGGAGGGGTCGTGGAGTGCTGGCCGAGGGCTGAGGAGATGTCCGCGGCGCGAAGGCAGACTGAAGCCGGAGGCGCATCTCTGGACCAATGTCTAGATTGACCTCCATTTGATCAATGTGGACGTCCTCGAAGGAGAGGTGGATGGATCCTGCTCCTAGGGCGAAGCGCCGGAGGGCCCGAGCGAGCGGGAGGCGAGCGTGGACACCGTGGAGGGAGAGGATGCGCTGCTCCCAAGGGTCGATGACCTCGGCGAGCCGGATGTCCACTCCATCAAATCCGAGGTGTTCGATCTCACGGATCACGATGCGCCCACGGAAGAAGGGGGCGAGGAGACGTGTGGTGGACTGGGCGAGAAAGCGCCGGGAGCTGGGAAGATCACCGTGGAGGACGAGGGAGACAAGGAAGGTGGTGGAGAAGACGAGGGTGGCACCCAGAGCGCCCAGGAACCGGTGCAGGAAGCGACGGAGAGGAAGCCTGCGGGGCATCAGAAGGCCTCCCCGACGGCGATGTTGAGGGCGATTGGAGCACCGAGGAAGGTAGCCGGGAGGCCCTCGGTGGTCGGGTCCAACTCGCTGCCGATGCGCTGGAGCTTAGGGATTGCATAGCCAACATCCAGGCGGACCGGGCCGACCGGGGTATCGAGACGGAGACCTGTGCCTGCGGTAAGGTGCAAATATCCAAGGCGTAGGGTGAAACGCTGACGGGTGACGTCGCTAGCATCCAGAAAGAGCAGGACACCAACCCGCTCGGTAAGGAGGAAGCGAAGCTCACCGGACCACTCCCAGAGGCTGAGGCCGCCGAGAGAGACGCTGCAGATTTGGGGATCGACAGCAGGAAGGCGTGCGACCTGGGAGGCAGCCCCAGCAACACCACTGCGTGCAGGAATACGACCGACGCAGTCTCGCAGTGCAGTGGAGCCGCTCAGGCGGAAGGGAGCGATCCCCCGGGGGCCGACGCCGCGGAGTGGGTAACCTCGGTTGGAAGTGGGCCCCCCGGAGAAGAAGGCCCGGAAGAAGAGGAGCTGGAGGTCTCGGTTGCGGGCTTCCTCGAATACCAGGGCACCGATGGGATCGATGGTCCGGTCAGGGGACTGCTGCTCAAGCGTGGCACCATAGGAGAAAGGGAACAGGAAGCCCACACTAGCGCGTGTGGCTACCACTAGGCGACGGCTTACGGGGGCGTAGAAGCGAGCATCTGGCTGGATTTTAAAGTCGTGGGCATCGCTCTGGAAGAACCAAGCGGTGGGTGTCCCGGCGATCTGAATCTCGTTGGTCAGGTAGACCCCCAGCCTGGGTTTGATGGGGTTGTCCCGGAGATCCAAAGCTTGCACCAGCGATAGGTACGAGAGAAACACACGCTGGATTCCCTCGTCGAGGGGGCCCACGTAGGAGAACGGGTAGCTGAGCTGGAAGTTGTAGAACCCCTGGAGAGCAAGCTTCCCCTTCAGGAATGTGCGATCCAAGCCGGCGGCTTCGCGGATCTCCCGGTAGCCGACGACAACGTCTGGTACCTCGGCGCTGTTCCGGGCAGGCAGCAAGAAAGGGTACACCAAGAACTCGGAACGAAGCGTCCCTCGGGTGCGACCCCCAAAGATCTGGGGCTGTCTCAGCTCGGCCCTGGCCCGGATCTCCGGGAGCGCCCGCTCCGGAGGCAACAGGTTCTGGAGGTTGGTCGGGAAGAGGACAGTCCCCGGGCGCACCTGCATGGTGAGCCTGCGCAGCCCCCCGAGGAAGTTCTGGTGGTCGTAGCCAGCAAAGAAATGCACGTCGGTCTGGAGCACATCCGCTTGGAGCCCGCCCCCCAGCGTCACGGTCCGAAGCGGTGCGGGAGTCACCTTGAAAATGACCGGGATCGCCGTACTCTCAGAGCCTTCCGGGTTGCTGTCATACTCCACAGAGGAGAACACCCCTAGCTCTAGCAGCGCTCTCCTCACAGACTCCAGCCGTGCTGTCGAGTACACCTCGCCGGGCGCAATCCCCAATGCCCTACGGATTCGTTGCTCCGGTAGGCTCCGCAGTGGCTTGCCGTCTGGCTCTACCAATGTGATGGCTCCAAAGGTGCATAGCGGTCCAGGGTCGATCTTCAGGTAGAGGTCCGCTGTATGACGGACGGGGTCGATGCGGACGCTGTAGCGCCTGCGACCCTCTCCCTGTTCCTGTACTTGCTGTTGCTTCCGGAGCAGTTCACGGATCCTTAGTTCCTCCTCGGGATCCTCTACGGAGGGATCGATCACCCTAGGATGCTCCCCTTCCGGTACTAGGTCTGCCTCGGAAAAGCCACCGATGAGGCGGGCCCGGGCGTAGCCGGTATCAGAGAGGGCTCGAAGTATTCTTCGCTGGACTTCAACAAAGGGTTCCTCCTCGAAGCGATCACCAGGTTTGAGTGTTTGGGCTCGAGCGAGAGCAACGCTAGCCTGTGGATTGATTTCCCCGAGAATATCTAGGCGGATCATGCCAACCTGGGTAGGCTTCCCTTCCTCAACGAGCACTTCGATCTGCACATTGCCCCCGCTGTCTTGCTCGACACGCCCGGCCTGTACGCGGGCGTCGTAGAAGCCACGGGCCCGGTAGTGCCGCTCAATGCGGTGGAGATCCCGCTCAAGGACGAAGCGATCGTATGTCTCGTATTGAAGGGTGAACCCCAGGGTCGTGGCAGTGGCCCGGGTGGCAAGCCGGTCGAGGATCTCTTCCGGAGAAAGCTGCCTCGTTCCCCGTACCTCAAAGGATGTGACCACCGGACGGTTGGTAGGGCGGGTGGCGCAGCCGACCCCGGAGGCTAGCATCCCCAGCAGCAACCAGAACCTGAAGTGTTGTTCGACCATCCAGATGAGCCACCCTAGGCGCCCCCTGGGGCGTTCGTCGAGGTTCCCGGAGCTCTAGATAGGGTGGCGGGAAACTTCCAGTGCATGGAGTTCGTACCTTTGGTTATGTCCTCTGCCATGACCCATCCTTCCTCTCGTCGACGTGCCCTGACGGTTCTTGCTGGAGCCGGCGCCACTGGCGCCCTTGCCGTGGTCGTTCTGCCTGCTGCCCGGCTCGTGGCTGGTCCCGCTGCTGTCGCTGGAGGGGAGCGCCCCTGGATCACCGTGGCTCGCCTGCATGAGCTGACCGAGGGAAAGCCAGCACGATTCCGGGTAATCGCCGATCTCAAGGATGGCTATGCTACCGCACGCCAGCAGCCATTGGGCCAGGTATGGCTGATCCGCAAAGGTATTGAGGTCACGGCCTTCACGGCTACCTGCCCTCACCTCGGCTGCACCATCGACCTCGCTTCGGATCAAAAGCACTTCTATTGTCCTTGCCACACAAGCTGGTTCGACCTGGACGGCAAAAAGACCGAGGGCAAACCTAACCAATCGCTTCGGGGCTTGGATCCGCTACCGGCGCGGGTTTCCGCAGACCAGCGGGTGGAGGTTCAATTCCTCCGGTTCCGAGCGGGCACTGCCTCCGCTGAGGTGCTCGGCTGATGGCCCGCTGGCTTGACGAGCGCCTTGGTCCAGGGGATCTCCTCGGCTGCTGGCTTGATGCCCCCGCTGGCTCCCCCTCCTGGGCCCGGGCTTTCTCTGTGGCCCTTGGTTTCTGCCTCGCCGTGGCCGCTATCACTGGCGTCGCCCTCGGCGCCCTCTACGCTCCTGCCGGGGCTAGTGCCTGGGCCAGCGTGTTCTTTGTGGAGTTCCAGTTTCCCGGAGGTTGGCTAGTCCGCTCACTCCACATCGCCGCTGCGGAGGGCTCCCTAGTGTTCGGAGCCCTTGCTCTGCTGCTCTGGGTCTTCGAGGGACGCTACCGCCACCGCCGTGATCTTTCCTTCTGGTCTCTCGCTCTGGTGCTCTTCCTTGTGGCTGCGTTCTGCATTACCGGCAACCCCCTACGATGGGACAACCGGGGGTATTTTGGCCTGGTTACCGAGGTCAATGTGATGTCCGAAGTTCCGGGGGTGGGTCGCCTTCTCCGCGCTCTCCTCCTCGGTGGGGTACTGCCCAACAACTGGACCCTTCCCCGTCTCTACACCCTCCACGCTCTAGTCCTCTCCACCTTGGCTCTTGCCCTTACCGCCCTCGGCCTTCGTGCTTCACGCCGTGCTGGCCCCGTTGGTGGGGTCACTCCTTACGGCGACGGCCAGCTTGCCTATGACCTCCTCGCCTGCACTGCCACCTTCCTGGCCCTGCTGGTCGCCGCCTTCTTGCGCCGTGCTCCCCTCGAAGCCCCCGCCGATCCCCTTGCCTCCTACAATGCGCGCCCTGAGTGGTACTTTCAGTGGCTCTATGTGCTGCGCAACACGGTACCACCTTCTCTCCAGAGTATCCTGGCTACCGGAACCCCAGTTCTCCTGGGATGTGTCCTCTTTGTCCTCCCCCTGCTGGATCGTGATCCCCAAGCTCCAATTCGCCAGCGAGTCGTCTTCCTAGTTCCGGTGGTCCTTGGCTTCCTGGGGATTGGCATTCTGACGGTGGTAGGGCTGGTTTCCGACCGGAACAACCCGGAGCTCCAGAAAGCTCGTGCCGCTCAGGCTCGTGTAGACCGCCGTGCCTTGCAGATTGCCCGCCATGAGGGCGTGGCTCCGGCAGGGGCTCTCACCATGATGCGAGAGGATCCTCTGCTCAAGGGCGAGGATCTCTTCCGGCAGCACTGCGCTTCCTGTCACCGACTTGGAGAGCTAGGTCCTGTCGACGGTAAGCTGGCCGGACCCACGCTGGATGGATGGGGCTCGGAGGCGTGGGTGATGGAGATCCTCGACGACCCGGATGCACCCCATCTCTTCGGCAACACACCGTATCAAGGCAAAATGCCCTCCTATACCCGCCCTCCGAAGGATCCAAAAGATGCTGCGAACTTTACTCCGATGCCCCTGGAGCAGCGCCAGGCCATCGCACGCTTCCTGGCGGGAGAGGCCCGGGGGGAAGCGCCAGGACATCATCCCGATGGTGAAAAACTAGTCCGGCAGCGCTGCACCACCTGCCACTTGTTTCGGGGTGACACCGACGATGCAGAGGGCCTGGCACCGGAACTGGCTGGCTGGGCGAGCCTAGGCTGGACCCGCGCCCAGATCGGCAATCCGGGGACCAACTTGACTTACCGCCCGGTCGCCCTCTCTCCGGGGTTGGAGGGCCACATGCCCCGCTTCGATACTCAGCTCTCTCCTGCGGATCTCGACCTGCTCACACGTTATGTGCTCCACCAGGCTGGCAAGCCCAGGGCTGGGCATCCCCGCTGAGCGAGTGTCTCCTTGTCTTCTGATGCAGGTATCCTTGGGAATATCGTCGCAAGAGCCACTCCAGGGAGAGCATATCAAAGGACTGCTTCCCTCCGGGTCACCCTGGCAAGACGTACCCGAGGAGCTGCTCCATCACTTGCCCCTCACATCCTGCATCGTTGGAGACGAAGTGGTCCTGCCCCTCCCCGACACGGCAGCGATAGAGCGGAATAAGATCAGGTCCAGGGGAAGTATAGAAGTATCCTACAGGCCCTAGCGGGATCAGACCCTCACAGC
>JANWXX010000149.1 GCA_025057345.1 Polyangiaceae bacterium
TATGGGATCTATCCCCACAAGGTTGAGCCCTGGAAGGGCGCCACCCAAGGGTACCAGTCGCTAGCGTTCCTGCGGGAAGGAATCAAGTTGGAAGTGCTCTGGGCACCACCAGCGCTGCTAGCGATTAGGTTCCCCGGGTTCGGTGACGAGTTCAAGAGGCACTTGCTGGCCCTTGAGCGGATGGCGCCTTTTGATGTGATTGTATGTGCTAAGCATTCGGGAGGGTCTGTTCGACCGAAGGGAAAGAGCATGGAACCGGACATCCGGTTTCACCTCGACGCACGGGATGTTGTGACATTGCAACGGGGGCTGTGCCTGCTCACGGACATCAGCTGGGCGGCAGGGGCAGAGGCGGTGCAACCTGGGGTTCACGGGGTTCCGGCAGTGCTGACCCGGGCTATGGGGACAACACCGCTTCGGAATGCCACGCTGCGTGCCACTGATTTTACTGTGGGCATGAACCACGTTTTCGGCACCGCACGTATGGGCGGAGATCCTCGGGAGAACGTGGTTGATTCCTGGGGGAAGGTTCATGGGATGGAGAACCTCTATGTGTGCGACACCAGCGTTTTTCCGGCCTCGCCGCACGTGAATCCGATGCTGACCTGCATGGCGCTTGCCCGGCGCACAGCTCGGGGGATCGCCGCCAGCTAAGCCTTGCTCATGGGGGCGACTTCCGGTGGAACACTTGGAGCTCGGCCTCGATCCCACCGAGATCAACTCGTCCATGACGCTCGACGTGGAGGCCTGAGCGCTCCCCAGCAGCGGCGGTACGGTCACCTGTAGGGGACAGCCATACTAGGCGTCCCCCTGGGACAAGCTGGCTGGCGAGGGAGATCACGACGGACTCCAGCAGAGGAACGAGGTGCTCACGGCGGGCAACCCGATGGCCTAGCGGAGGGTTGGAGAGCGCTAGCGACAGCCCCGAAATTCGATGGGAGCGAGCGTCCGCCAACGCGAGGGAGGTTGGGGTCACCCTAGCATTCTCCAGGTTGCGGCGGGCAACGTTAAGAGCCATGGGATTGATGTCGGATCCATGAATTTCCGCATAGGGGCCCAGTAGCGCACGCTCGCAAAGTTCCAGACCGGAGCCTGTGAAAGGATCCCAGATCACATCATCTTCGCGAACACCACCGACTAGAGCTAGCGCCGCAGCCACCGTGGGGTGGGAGGCTGCTGGTATGTCTTCCTCTCGGTAAGCAAAACGTACTTCGGGGAGCGCTCGAGGGATCAACTCGGTCCAGAGAAATCCATCATGCTCCCAGGCGAGGAGCTCCCAGGAGGGGTGCATCGGGGTGTTGAGCAAGTCACCACCGGATTGCAGGGCGAGGCGAGCGACCTCCCAGACCCGAGATCTCCGGTGCCCTCCATCGCGCCAGGCTACGCGGAAGCGCGCCGGACGCTCGCCCCAGCAGGACAGCAGGGCCCGTGCTAGATCGCCTTGGAGGGCTGAGAGCAGCGCAGTGGCCTCCTGGCCCGGAGCACAGGGGGAGGGAGGCAAGGGGAAACCGAAAGAGAGCGCCACCCGGAGGGAAGCAAGGCGGATCAGAGGACCAGAAAAATCCCCTCGGAGCTGCCCTGGTCCGACCACCTTGGGGTGCATGAGGATGGGACGGACCTCTCGCAGAAGGATGGTTTCCAGGCCGCGCTTGCACCGAAGCACGACAGGCACGAGCCCCGGAGTAGGCACTCGGAGATTGAAGAAAGAGGCCTCCGGGCAGCCGGATCGAGTGAGCATGACGCGGGCGCGGTTCAGGAGGCGGGTTAGTTCCGGGTCATCGGATTGCTGCTGGGAGAGAAAAGCGAGCGCAGGGGGGCCGCCGACCTTACCCAGGGCCTCGGTGAGCGCTCGGAGCAAGGGCAGAGGAGTACCTGCACGGAAGCGGGCGAGGAGGGCGTCCTCCACCCCTACCCCCGGGAGGCGACCAAGGGCGAGGGCTGCCTGGCGGGAGGAAGGAAGATCCGGATCCTCCAAAAGGGCGATCAGCGACGGGAGGAGAGCATGGGCATCGGTGCCCGGAAGGGCGGCGAGGCGCCCCAGGAGCCGGACCAAACGAGCACGGGCAGGAGGGCGGGCAAGGGGGAGGCGAGCGAGCACCCGGGAGGCAACAGGAGGGCCTCGGAGCAAGGCGCGCTCAGCTCGCAGGGCAAGATCCTCGTGGCTGGAGGCGAGGAGATCCAGGAGAAGGTCGAGATGCTTCCGGCCTGGGGTGAAGCCCGGATCCCGAAGAAGGAGGTCAAGGGAGGTCATGGGGCTTGCAAAGTTGAGGGGGTTGAGTATGGTGCCAGCCCTACATCGGGTGGATCGCTAGCGAACCCCCATAAGGGTTCGCTTTTTTATTGCGAACACACCAGCACACCACCGTGCCGTACCTATACTCTGCTGACCCGAACCTTCCCCTCGAATCCCTCCATGCCCTAGTAGCCTCTGTGCTTGCTGGGCGGGGGGTCGGGCTCGTGGAGCTACTGTTTCGGAGGGAGCGTCCGGGATGGGTGTTGCGGGTGATGATCGAGAATCCGGAGGGATCCGAACCCGGAGCAGGGGTCACTCTGGATCGGTGTGCAGAAGTTTCGCGGGCGCTTTCAGCGAAGTTGGACGAAGCTGATCTGATCCTGTCAGCATACACCCTGGAGGTTTCTTCCCCAGGGGTAGAGCGTCCGCTGCATGACCCCGCAGATTACTCACGATTCCGCGGAAAGCGAGCCAAGATCGTGCTGACAAGGCCTTTGGGCGAAGGCCCTCTGAAGGGCCAGAAGGTGCTGGTAGGGGTGCTTCAAGGGCTGGACGAAGGGGGAAATCCACTCATTGAGGTAGCCGTACGCGGGGGGGTGCATCAAGAAGCTGTAGCTATGGGGGACATCAACGAAGCACATCTGGTTTATGATTCTGCTGCGAAGGCCTCCCGAGGCCGCGGCGAGGGGAAAGGGTCAAAGGCACCATCGCCAAGACACCGCCCTGGGCACGGAAAGAAGTCGGAGTAAAGCATGGCCACGAACAACAACACGGTGGAGACAAACCTCGGGTTTATCATCGAGCAGGTGGCGAAAGAAAAAGGGATCGACAAGTCGGTCCTGATCAAGACCATCGAGAACGCCATTCACAAGGCCGCGCAGAATATCTTCGGCGAAAACCGGGAGTTTGAGGTCCGCTTCAACGAGGAGAAGGGCCAGTTTGACCTATTTCTCTACATGATGGTCGTCGAGGAGGTCGACCTACCGGAGCGGGAGATCGCCTTGGAAGAAGTGAGGAAGCGAGGACTTGAGGCCGAGCTAGGAGAGGAACTTGGATTCCAAGTGTTCTGGCACCCAAGCGACGCCCTGAGTGCCAAGCAACAGGACGCCGAATACGGGGATCTTCTGGGCTTGAAGCAGGCTCGCTCGACGTTTGGGCGTATTGCAGCGCAGACAGCGAAGCAGGTGCTGCTGTCAGGGATCCGCGAGGCTGAGCGAGAGCTGATCTACAACGAGTTCAAGGATAAGGAAGGGAAGCTAGTCAAGGGGATCGTCCGGCGGTTCGAGAAGGGGAACAACATCGTCGTCGACCTGGGAAAGACGGAAGGCATCCTTCCAGCCAAGGAGCAGACTCCCCGGGAAACCTACCGCCCCAACGACCGGATCGTTGCCCTGGTGAAGCACCTGGATCGGGAGGGCAAGGGGCCGCCCGTCATTCTATCCCGACAAGATCCGAAGCTGGTGGAGCGACTCTTCGAGGCCGAGGTTCCCGAGATCGACGAAGGGATCGTTCGCATCTGGTCCGTCGCACGAGAACCTGGGGCTCGTTCCAAGATTGCTGTGTCCTCGCACCATGCGGATGTGGATCCACTAGGTGCCTGCGTGGGGGTGAAAGGTTCCCGAGTACAGGCAGTTGTCCAAGAACTCCGTGGCGAGAAGGTCGACATTGTCCCTTATGATCCGGATCCTGCGAAGTTCGTCATCAATGCAGTACAGCCTGCCGAAGTGACCAAAGTCATCGTCAACAGCGAAGATCAGCGAATGGAGCTGGTCGTCCCAGACGAAAAGCTCAGCCTTGCCATCGGCCGCAAGGGGCAGAACGTACGATTGGCCTCCCAGCTCACCGGTTGGAAGCTGGATATCATCAGCGAAACTCGCTTCCGTCAGCTGGAGGAGGAGTCCATCCGTGGGCTTCAGCAGATCGAGGGGGTCAGCAATGAGCTTGCTCGGGAGCTCTACCGTGCCGGATTCCGATCCCCGGAAGAGATCGCAGACGCAGACCCCAACGATTTGGCTAGTACGGGTGTTGTCGATGAGGCGGGAGCCCAAAACCTCCATGATCTCGCAGCAGCATACTTGGAGAAGATCCGGCGCCAACGCCTCGAAGCCGCGCAGAAGAAGACCGAAGCCCTCTCCGACAAGGAGAAACTCGCCTTGATTCCAGGCATCGGTGACCGTACCGTCGAGCTGCTGATCGAAGCCGGTTTCCATACCCCCGAGGGGATCGCTCGGGAGGACGAGGTACGCCTGGCCCAGCGCGTCGGTTTCAGCAATCACAAGGCCAGTCAGCTCAAGATAGCTGCCCAACATCTTCTCGATACCGACTGGAAAACAATCCAGGCAGTCCGTTTGCCTAAGCGCCCCTCGGGAAGCCGCTGATGCCTCATGCCCTCGACCTCCCTCCTGCCCTCGACCCGTACTTGCGCGGGGTGCGGCCAGCGCAGCACCCCGATGGCGATGGTATGCCTACTGCTCGAAGCCTCCCCTCCCGAAGGCCTCCCTATGGTCTGGCTGCCTGGCAAGCTGGTTTCGGGACGCCGCCCAGCAGGCAGGGGAGTCCACCTTCATGTTCGTCAGGAATGCCTCCAGCAGGCCGTCAAGAAGGGGCTCTCTCGGTCCATGCGCCGTCAGGTCAGGATGAGTTCGGACGAGTTGGCAACCACCATCAGGGCGCACCTGGCCCAGGCCCTGACGCGGGCCCTAGGTGCAGCCAGACGGCAGAAGGCGCTGAGTTTCCCACCAATAGGAGAAACTGCCCTGATTCTCAGGGCTCTGGACGCGTCCCCGGCGCCGTCCTACTTGCCTGCGGGGCAAGTCATCGCCGGGACAAAAGAGCAATTGGGTCACCTGGTCGCGCAACCGGAGGCCGAGGTGCTCGGGATCTTGCACCGGGGGCTGGCCACCAGGGTGCGCGGGATATGTGAACTGGCCAACGGCGCAGGAATCGGAGGTCTGGAGGTCGGATGAGCAGCAAGCAGCGGATCTACGAGGTTGCCAAGCAACACCAGTTCGACCAGAAGGAACTGGTTGCGCTCCTCCAATCCTGGGGACTCGACGTCAAGAACTACATGAGCACGATCGAGCCTGAGGTGGTGGACCGCGTGGCGCGCTACATTGAGGAGCAACGGCGCCCTGTGGTTGTCGAGGAGCGTAGCCTCCGCAGCAACGTGGTGGTCCGCCGCCGTGCCCCTGCGCGCACCGATGCAGCGGTACCCCCGGCAACACCCTCGACTTCAGGGAGTTCTTCTCCGGGGAAGCCTGTGCCCACCAGCGGTGCAGTGCCCCCCGTGGCACGCCCCTCTAGCCGCCAGGCAGAGCCTCGCCCCGCTCCCCCCTCCGCCCGCCCTTCCACGCGTACCGAAACACCCGCTCCCCAAGCCACAACCAGGCAAGAACCTCCTCCCGTGGCTGCAGAGGCAACCACGGTAAGGGCCTCCGAACTCAAGGATCCTCCACCGGTCGCCCGGGCTTCCACTCAGATTAAGCCCCTAGCTCCTCCGCCGACCAACCCCCCGGTGGAGCCCGCCACCCAGGCAGAGCCTCTGGCACGGCAGCCTGACACCGTCGAGGCACCTGCCGCTCCCGCCACCCAAACTACTACCGAGCCTTCCGGCGTAACCCCTGAATCCCCCCCTCCCTCGCCCCCCGAGCCTGTGGCCATCGAGGCTCTTGCCGAGCCTGCTCCTGCCCCTGCAGAGCCTCCTCAACCCGAGATCAAAGCCGAGATCAAAGCAGAGCCTTCCCCTGCCGCCCCTAAAGAACCTGCTCCAGCAACCAGCGTGAGCCCTGTGGCGCCCCCCTCCACGACTCCTGCGGCTCCATCGCGCCCAGCGATGCCACCCCCCGCCCCCGCAGTGATGCCCCCAACCCCTCATACGCGCTCCCCGTCCTCTGCCGGCTCCCCTCCGCACCGGCAGGGGGTCACCTCCTCCACTGCGGGCTCCCCACGCTCTACCCCCGTCTCCACCCCACCAGCGACAGCACGCCCCAAAGCTTCGGTTCCTCCTGCCTCAGCAGCAACCCCTACAACCCAGACCAATCCTCCCCCGAAAAAAACAGGGATCGAGGTATGGTCTGGCTGGCAGAAGGATCCCCCTACCCCCACGGCGCGGCCTGGAGGGCCTCATCAGAAGCGGCAGCAAATCGACATCAACAAATCTACAACTTCCCAGCGTCCGGGGGCCACCGGAAGTCAGCGTCCCAGCAGCCCCTCCTCCATACGCCCTCCTGTGGGGGGGAAATCTGGCCAAACCCGGAAGTTTGGCCCCCCAAGCAAAGGACATCCCCGGCAGGCAAATACCGCCGAGCGCAAGGAGAAGCACATCAAGATCGAGGGTCGGGTCAACCTGCAGACCCTCGCCGCGAAGATGAGCTTGAAAGCGACGGAGGTGCTTCAAAAGCTTATTCAATTCGGGATGACAGGCGTCCACATCAACTCGTCACTCGATCCAGATACAGCCAAGATCATCGCCAGCGAATTCGGATGGGAAATCGAGGATGTCGAGGTGAGCGAAGCGCAGCAGCTCATCGATGCCATCGGCGAGGACACTCACGGGGAAGGTTCAGAACCGCGCCCGCCTATCGTCACCGTGATGGGACATGTCGACCACGGTAAGACCTCGTTGCTGGACCAGATCCGCAAAACCAAAGTAGCCGATGGGGAAGCTGGCGGTATTACCCAACACATTGGTGCTTACCGAGTCCAAACCAGCAAGGGTGTCATCGCGTTTCTCGATACCCCGGGTCATGAAGCGTTCACGGCGATGCGAGCCCGTGGGGCCAACCTCACCGACATCGTCGTGCTTGTGGTGGCAGCCGACGACGGTGTCATGCCCCAGACTCGGGAGGCAGTCACCCATGCCAAAGCCGCCAAGGTGCCGATCATTGTTGCCATCAACAAGATCGACAAGCCTGACGCCAACCCCGATCGCGTCAAGCGTCAGCTAATGGACCTAGATCTCATCCCCGAGGAGCTTGGCGGTGACGTGCACTACTGCCTCGTTTCTGCCAAGACGCGCCAAGGGATCGATAACCTACTCGAAACGATCTCTCTGATCGCAGAAGCAGGGCTAGATCTCCGTGCGAATCCCAACAGGAATGCTCGTGCTATCGTCGTCGAATCGCTGCTGGACAAGGGCAAGGGCCCTGTAGCCCGCGTCATCGTCCGTGACGGTACCCTCAAGGTAGGCGACTTTGTCCTATCTGGGTCTTCCATCGGCAAGATCCGAGCGATGACGGACGATATGGGGCGTCCGATTAAGAGTGCAGGCCCCTCCACCCCTGTGGAGATTCTCGGGCTCTCCGATGTGCCCAATGCAGGCGACACACTCAATGCTGTCTCCGACCCCAAAAAGGCTCAAGAACTCGCGGAACAGCGCAAGCAAAAAGATCGGGAAGCCTCCAAGCATCAAGGCTATACGCTGGATGAAATCCGCAAGCGCCTCGCTGCCGGTGAGCAGCAGGTTGAGCTGCGGGTACTGATCAAGGCTGATGTTCAAGGCTCTGTCGAGGCGATTCGCACAGCCCTCCAGAAGCTCTCTGGCCCTAAAGTTTCCCTCTCCATTGTCGATGCCTCCGTCGGTGCTATCACGGAAAGCGACGTTAACCTCGCCCAGGTTGCTAAGGCCGTCATCGTCGGCTTCAACGTCCGGCCTGCCGGTAAGGCCGCCCAGCTCGCTGAGCGGGAAGGCATCCAAATCAAGCTGTTCTCCATCATCTACCAGCTCATTGACGAGGTCCGCTCCGCCATGGAGGGCCTCTTGGCTCCCATTTATGTCGAGAAGGCCCTTGGCAAAGCTGAAGTCCGTGTCGTTTTCAAGCTATCCAAGGCTGGTGCCGTCGCTGGCTGCATGGTCACCAATGGCACCATCAAACGCAATGCAAAAGCCCGCGTTCGTCGCGATGGCTCTGTGATCCTCGACTCTCGTATCGCTGGGCTCAAGCGCTTCAAGGAAGACGTCAAGGAGGTGGCCGAAGGCTTCGAGTGCGGCATCAGTATAGAGAACTACGAGGACATCAAGGAAGGCGACATTCTAGAGGTTTACGAGCTGGAGCAGGTGCGCCAGACCCTCTGACCGCCATGGCTGAAAGCCACCGTACTGCTCGCATTGCCGAGCGCCTCCGTGCCGAGCTAGCCCGCCTTCTCCGCGAAGAGATCAGCGACCCTCGCCTCGTCGACGTGTACATCAGCCGCACTGAGGTCACCGGCGACCTCCAACGGGCCACCGTCGGTGTCCGTCTCTCTCCCCGTCCTGGCCGCGACGCTCAGGACGACGCCATCGCACGGCAGCGGGCCCTTGCAGGCTTGCGGTCAGCCTCTGGGCGCCTCCGCTCCCTCGTTGCCCAGCACCTTGGTTTGCGCCGCGCTCTCCAGCTCTCCTTTGTCTTTGACGATGGCTTCGACGCCCAAGAGCGCATTGAGAAGCTGCTCCACGAGATTGCCCAAGAGAAGAAATCCGAGGGCTCGGGCTAGTCTGGCATCCAACGCCACCCTCATCCGACTCGCCTCAATCGGCCGCGAAACCTTCAGGTTCGAGGGCCAACAGCTGCTCAAGCCCCAACGTGCAACTGCGGCCCCTCACCCAGATGCACTTCGAGGGCACCGCATGTTCAAGCTCATCAACCAGGCTGCCTTCATGGGCACGCTCGTGCGGGAAGAAGAGCAAGGCGAGAGAAAGATTCAGGGATTTGTGCGCAAGGAGGGACTTGAACCCCCACGCCGCGAGGCGTCGGAACCTAAATCCGATGCGTCTGCCATTCCGCCACTTGCGCGATGGAGTACCAGTCTAGCACACCAGGGCCGCTCGCAAAGGCCTTCCTGCGAAGGGGAATACTGCTGGTGGGGTTGCCAGCTCTTTCCACGAGGTCTGGAGGGGGATGCCTGCTGATTGGAGCGCTGGCCCTCCGTCGTGGTACCACACGGGGCCGTGACGAGCCGATCCGGGTGGAAGAAGATAGGACGCTTGTGCTTTCGAGGGCTCCAGGTGCTGGTGATCTTGGTAGCCCTGGGGGCATCCGCCGTGGCGCTACTCCTCTGGCATACCGAACGCCAGCTCCCAGAAGTGAGGTCGCTTCGAGCCCAGTACCGTCCTGCCCAGGTCACCCGGGTCCTGGGGCGCGACGGCACCCTCTTGGCAGAACTCTTCACCGAACGCCGGACCATCCTACGCATTCAAGACATCCCCCCCCACGTCAAGCTAGCCTTCATCGCCGCTGAGGACGCCAGCTTTTACGAGCATGAGGGGCTCAACTACCTAGGGATGCTCCGGGCATTGGCGGTCAACCTCCGCTCAGGACGCAGACGCCAGGGTGGTTCGACCATTACCCAACAGGTTGTCAAAAATATTCTCCTCAACGACCCTTCGCGTACCTATAGTCGCAAGCTCAAAGAAGTTGTTCTTGCTCGGCGTCTAGAACAGGATCTGGCCAAAGACGAAATTTTGGAGCTCTACCTCAACCACATCTACCTGGGTGGTGGTCGCTACGGTGTCGAGGAAGCAGCTCGTTACTATTTCGGCAAGGGGGTTAAGGAACTCTCAATCGCCGAGGGAGCGATGCTGGGAGGGCTCCCTGCAGGGCCTGAGCTGTTTTCTCCAAGACACGACCTGGCTCGCGCTACTACCCGGCGTGCTTTTGTCTTGGATCAGATGGTTCGCAAGGGCTTTCTGGATGCCCCCCGAGCCGAGCAGGCTCGCCAGGAAGCTATCCGGCTAGTCCCTCCCCTGGAGGCACAGTCCTCCCTCGCCCCGGAAGCTGTCGAGATGGCTCGTCGTATCCTGCGCGAGCGCGTTGGGGATGACGCTTCCCGGGGGGGATACACTATCCACACCACCATCGACCCGAAGCTGCAGGCGCTAGCCCGAAAGGCCGCCCGGGAGAACCTCCAGGCTTTCGACAAGCGCAACAAGGCTCAGGGCCCCTTCCGAGCTCCCTCCGGCAAGAAGCCTTTGCCGAAGGAGGATCGCCCTCTGGAAGGTTTTCCCCCCAAGCACGAAATCTATCGGACCCAAGTGGGTGTGGTAACCGCAATCCATGAAGAATCTGGGACTGTCGATGTCCAGGTAGGCGAGGCTCTGGGGTCGCTCAAGCTAGCTGACTTCGAGCGCTACAACCCCAAGCAACTCCCTCTGCGAGAGCTGGTCGAGGTAGGGGCTCATCTGCGCGTCTCCTTCCTGATTCCACCCACCCCAGCCTCTCCCGATCGTCCAACCTCCCGTGTCCCACTCCGCTTGGAACAAGGCCCCCAGACGGCACTTGTCGTCCTCGATCCAAGAACTCGTGATATCCTCGCCCTTGTCGGCAGCTACGATGCC
>JANWXX010000014.1 GCA_025057345.1 Polyangiaceae bacterium
GGCGCATCACGTCACCGCAGGCAGGGGCACCGACGAGGCCGGTGCCCACGGTATCGTCGTTCTTGTCGAGGGTACCAACGTTCCGGGGGTTCTCGTAGTGTTCGATGACCTTGTCGCTGTATGCCATGACGTGCTCCTCAGTGGGCAGTCCACTCAATACTCTTGAGGTCGATACCTTCCTTGACCATCTCGTAGAGAGGGCTCATCGCCCGCAGCTTGTTAACCTTGTCCGTTACTAGGTTGGCCACGTAGTCGACCTCCTCCTCGGAGGTGTAGCGGCCGAGGCCGAAGCGGATGCTGGAGTGGGCTACCTCCTCGCCCACTCCCATGGCCCGGAGCACGTAGGAGGGCTCCAGGCTAGCGCTGGTGCAGGCGGAGCCGGAGGAGACGGCTACATCCTTGATGGCCATCATCATGGCCTCGCCTTCCACATAGGCGAAGGCCACGTTGAGATTGCCGGGCAGGCGACGCTCCGGGTGGCCGTTGAGGTAAAGATCCTCAATGGAAGAAGAGAGTTTCTTCCAAAGGCGCTCGCGGAGCGCGAGGATGCGAGTGGACTCGTCGGCACCTTCTCGCCGCATGATTTCGGCGGCGGCTCCCAAGCCTACGATGCCAGGGACATTCAGGGTTCCGGAGCGATTGCCGCGCTCGTGGCCGCCCCCATCCATCTGGGCAACAAGTCGGACTCGAGGCCGCGAACGGCGGACGTAGAGGGCTCCAACGCCCTTGGGGCCATACATCTTATGAGCTGTGATGGAGAGCAGGTCGACATTGGATTTCACCACATCGAAGGGGATTTTCCCGATGGCCTGCACTCCGTCCGAGTGGAAAAGCACACCCTTCTCCCGGGTAATCTTCCCTATCTCGGCGATGGGCTGGATCGTCCCCACCTCGTTGTTCGCAAGCATCACCGATACCAAGATCGTTCGGTTGGTGATCGCCTTGCGCACGTCGTCTGGGTCGACCATGCCGTACCGGTCGACCGGAAGGTAGGTGACCTCAAAGCCTTGCTTCTCTAGGCGCTTGCAAGTGTCCAGCACCGCCTTGTGTTCAATCACGGAGGTAACCAGGTGATTCCCCTTCTCCCGGTAGAACTCTGCGACGCCCTTGATGGCCAGGTTGTTCGACTCGGTAGCTCCTGAGGTGAACACGATCTCCTTGGGGTTTTCCGCGCCAATGAGTGCCGCAACCCGCTCCCGGGCATGCTCCACGGCCTCCTCCGCACGCCAGCCAAACACATGGTTCCGACTGGCCGCATTGCCGAATACTTGGGTGAAGTACGGCAGCATCTCATCGAGCACCCGGGGATCGACCGGAGTGGTGGCGTGGTAATCCATGTAAATCGGCAGCTTGATGGTCATGGCTCTCTCCGAGGGCATCCCGCCCCTCACGTTCCTCGTGCTTCCTCGTGTTCTGCCCGGTGTCCTGCATGAAACCCTGCCACCAACTCCGGTGCTTGCTGCTCTTCCTCATGCAACTCGCAGCAGGAACATGCCCCTAGCAGCCTTGCAGGGTCGCAGGTGTCGCAAGTTTCCAGGTAATTTAGGCTGGCCGCTAGCTCGGCCTCCAACGCACGGAGCCGGGCGATCTGTACCCGGGTTTCGGCTAGCTTCGCTCGGTACGTCGACCGCATCAGCTTCATCGCTCCCGGCGCAGAAGGCGCCTGCTCCCACTCCCGTACAATGCCCTGGATCTGCCCCAGCGTCAGACCTAGCTCCTGGAGCTTGCCAATCCAGCGCACGCGCACCAGCGCCTCCCGATCAAAGAGCCGGTACTTCCCCTTCGATCGCCCGTGAGGCCGCAGCAACCCCAGCTCCTCGTAAAGATGGATCGCCCGGACTGTACGCCCCGCCGCCTTGGCTAGCTCCCCTACTTGCATCAGCCCGCTCCTCTCCCCCTCGGTAGGCACAGGGACAAGGTGACCTGACTGGGCGGAGGGTTCCTTCTCCCCTCGGGGCTCATGAGGTGCCAGTGGTAGGTGAACTCGGTGGGACATCATCCCCCTTCGACCCGAACCCTTACGTATGGGATAGGGTTACGTTAGGTGAGGTTTAACCTTCTTGCCTCCCGATTGTCAACCCCTAGATGCGATGGGAGAGGCCGCGGTCGCGGCGAAATTCGAGGCACTGCCAGGAGCCAGCTTGGAAGGCACGGCAAACCTCGGCCCGATAGGGGTAGATCTGACAGAGGGTGGTCCCTCCGGAGGTGTCAAGGTAGACGCAGGCTCCTTGGTCGGTGACGGGGAAGGCCCGCTCGCCAAAGTGCCCTTCGTCGGTGTGGTCGGCCAGGTGGTGGAGGCCCTGGCGGCGCCAGCGGATCAGGTCGTCAGCGGAGAGGAGGATGTTGCCGCGACCTGCATGGCAACAGGCACCGCAGCGAGTGCAGTCGAGAGGGGCTCCGGTGGAGGGATCTGTGGGGGTATCGACCGGGCGGGTTAGCTCTGGGTCGAGGGGGAGAGGGGGCACGGTGGGGGTGTGAACCAGGGGGAGGCCCTCGTCAATGTCGCTAACGGGGCAGACAAGTGCTAGTCACGTCGTTCCCATGGACCAGTTTTCTGCGCACCTCGATCGAGGCTGGGAATTGATCTCGCGCAACGACCCGCGGGGAGCGGAAGCTTCGGCGCGGCGGGCGCTGGAACTCGACCCTCAGTCGCCAGAGGCTTACAACCTGCTGGGGTACTGCGCGGCTCTCGAAGGGAACGCGGAGGAGGCGGTAGAGGCTTACCGCCAGGCGATTGCGTTGGATGATACCTACTTTGAGGCCATGCTGAATGCGGCTGAGGTGTATATCCATCCGCTTCGAGATTTTGAAGAGGCTGTGAAGATGTGCGATCAGGCAATGGAGCTGGCGGAAACCGATGAAGAGCTGGTGGATGCGGCGCTGTTGAAGTTCGATGCACTGGTGAGTCAGGGGGAGGACAAGCTGGGGGAGGCCAGGGAGCTACTGGAGCGGCTTCCACCACCGCCGTACGAGAACCCGATGCACACGTTCTTGGTGGGCCGAGCGCTGTTCGAGTTGGGGGAGCTAGAGCGCGCGGTTCCTTTGATTGAAGAGGCTGCGGCCAAGGATCCGAAGCATGGGGAGGCTTGGTACTACCTGGGGCTAGTCAGGGCCGAACAAGGAGATGAGGGGCGGGCAACGGAGGCTTTTCTCCGGGCGAGGGAGCTGGATCTACTCTTGCCGCAGCCACCTTGGAGCCCGTCTCGGGAGGCATTTGCAGCCCTCTGCCGCAATGCTATCGGTCGCCTTGACTCGGTGCTGGGGTCGTACCTGCGGTACGCAAATGTCTATGTGAGTGATGTCCCTGGGGTTGAGCTAGTGGTGGACGGGGTGGATCCAAGGACGTTGCTACTCTTCGACGGGATCAGCCCTCCGGATCAACCCCATGTCCCCTGCACGCGGGTCTTCTTTTATCAGAGGAACCTGGAGCGTTTCGTCGGCAACGCTGAAGATATTGAGGACGAGATCCTCGCAGCCCTGGAGCGAGAAATCACCCTGACCTTCCTCCAGTCAGATCTGGAGAACCGCCCCCGAGGAGAATTGAACTGACCTTCAGGGGAAGCTCCCCGGGCACATCGAGAGCGAGGATGTATGGAGATCCCCACTCCGGACCAGATTGCTGCTACCATCCCCCCGCCGGTCCACGAGTTGTGCCGGAAGCTGCGCCGCGCTGGGAAGAAGGCGTGGGTGGTGGGGGGTTCCATCCGGGATCTTCTCCAAGGCAAAGCGGTGGCTGACTATGACATATGCACCGATGCGCTTCCGCAGGAGGTGCAGCGGCTTTTCCCACGGGTAATCCCTACCGGGATTGATCACGGTACTGTCATCGTCCTCCTCGGCGGGCACCCCTACGAGGTAACGACCCTGCGGGGAGAAGGGGCCTACACCGATGGACGCCGTCCCGATGAGGTGCGCTACCTCACCGAAATTACGGAGGATTTGGCCCGTCGTGATTTCACCGTCAACGCCATCGCCTTCGATCTCGACACCCACACCCTCGTCGACCCATTTGGGGGGCTCCGCGACCTCGAACGGCGAGTAATCCGTGCTGTCGGTGTCCCCGCCGAGCGCTTCGCCGAGGATGGGCTTCGGGCACTCCGTGCGGCTCGCTTCGTCGCTACTCTGGAAGCCTCTCTTGACCCAGCCACCGAGGCGGCCATCGGCCAGACTCTCGACACCTTCCGCAAGGTAAGTCCTGAGCGAGTCCACGATGAGTGGATCAAGACCATGAAGGCACGGTTTCCAAGCCGTGCTTTCCATGTCATGCTTCGCACTGGCATCCTCGACATCACCTGCCCCGAGCTGGTAGCCACTCACGGTTGCCAGCAGAACCGATGGCATCTCTTTGATGTTTGGGGTCACTCCATGGCCTGTCTCGACGCCTGTGAGGGGGATCCTATCCTCCGCCTCGCCGCCCTTTTTCACGATATCGGCAAGCCGCAAAGTCGTGCCTTCAGCGAGAAGACCGGCGACTACACCTTCTACGAGCACGAGCGTATCGGTGCCGAGATCGCAGACCCTATCCTCCAAAGGCTCCGCTTCTCCAACGAAGATCGTCTTCGTATCGTCCATCTCATCCGCCATCACCTAGTCTGTTACGAACCTTCTTGGACTGACGCCGCCGTGCGTCGCTGGATACGTCGCGTGACCCGTGATCGTATGGAAGATCTATACAATCTATGCCGTGCGGACATCTTGGGTAAGGGGCGCTCTGCACCGGAGGAGCTAGAGCGTATCGATCAGCTCCGCGAGCGTGCCGCTAGGATCCTGGCGGCTGGTGATGCTCTTTCGACCAGGGCACTAGCCATCAACGGAAATGATCTGATGAGAGAGCTTGGGCTTCGGCCAGGGCGTCACATTGGTCAACTTCTAGAAGCTCTGCTGGAGAGAGTTCTTGAGGATCCTTCCCTCAACACTCCTGAGAACCTCCTGGCATTGGCTCGGGAGCAGATGGCTGGTGCGAGCTTAGCCGCAGCAAGTCCCGCTGAAGTAGGTGTAGCAGCACTTCCCATCCAGGGTGGTAGAGGTTTCTTCATACCAGGAGCAGTTCCCTATCGGTAGCTCGATTGGGTGGGGACACCCCTCCGTTGGGAGATCCACGGTGCTGCAACCGAGCTTGGTAAGTTCGTCGGGGGTGTAGCACCGCACGCTTGGACAACAGGTTCCGGGGCCCGGGTTGATGCATCCTGGGGGCAGAGCCCCACCGGCCCCCTGACCCGCTACGTTCCCGGATCCTGCTGTTCCAGCATCGCCACCAGTCCCTGCGGCACCCGCGGTGCTCTCTCCTCCTGCCCCCCCGGCGCCCGCGCTGATCACGACCGGGGCAGGTTGGGGGGGATCTTCACCACCGCAAGCTACCAAAACTCCTGCCACGACAAGGAGGGGCCGGACAAGGATGAACGATGGGGAGAGCATCTTCCAAGATTCTACCTTCCGTTGCTGTTCTCACCAACCGTTTCTCGGATGGTAGGGGGGCCGGTGTAGAGCAACGATTCTTATCGGACTCTGCCTTCTTTGCCTCTGAGGGGTGCCCGGACGAGAAGAATGCGCTCAGGGGGTCACCCTGCTGCTTTCCTCGCCTCTGAGGGGTGCCCCCTCGAAAGCAAGGATCTCGCCGCCTGCTACCGCATAGACGCGGCCTCCCGCCAAGATGGGGCTGTGGACTTGGGCTCCTGCGACCTCACCACGCCATCGTTCCTGACCGGTGGAGAGGGTGAGCAGGATCAGTTCCTTCCCGGTGGAAAAGACGACACGATCGTTAGCGGCGATGGCGATCGAGGTTTCGTGGCCGATGACTGGGGTTTGCTTGTGCCCTGTCTCGAAGCGCCAACGCTCCTGGCCGGAAGATGCATCCAAGGCAACAAGGGCACCCTGCTCCGTAGCAACGAGCGTGAGTCCAGAGGCCAGGGCGGGTGCTGCGCCCTGGGCTCCTCGGAGTGGGGTTGACCAGAGTAGTTCTCCGTCGTGCTGGGAGCGTGCTACCACTCTCCGCTCTCTCTGAACGCGCTCCACGACAAACACGCGACCGTCCGCCGCGCTTGGGAGCCCCACCGGGGAGCCGTTCTTCGACCAGCGCAGTTTTCCGGTGGCAGCCTCAAAGGCAAACACTCCGGAAAAAGAAGCAAATTTGTAGTTGGCCGCCTGGAATACGATATTCCCGTCGAGGGCGACTCCACCCAGGTCGTCCATCATGTCCATGGGGACAGCTCCGCCGTACTTGTTTTGTTTCCAGAGAGCCTCTCCCGAGGGCGAGAAAGCACCCACGTAGAGGGCTGGACCGTGAACATGCCAGGTATTTACCCAGTAGAATTGGTTGGTATCGGCGGTCATTTGGCCCCAAGAGTCGAGGCCGAGGTTGATCTTTATGTGACCACTGGTTGGGTCGAGGAAGAACGTTCCATCATCGTTCATGCCAACCACGCCGTGAGCTACCAAGGGCCAAAAGGCGAAGTGGAGGTCGGTACGGGTATCGTGGTCCCAGCGGGGGGTACCGTCCAGGTTGAGCCCGTGGAGCATGGAGGATTTCCCTCGAAGACCTGTGGCATAGAGCCCCTCTTCGGTGGCAACGACATGATCGAAGGAGGCCGGTCGCTCCTTGACAGGCGTGGTGGCTTGAGCCTTCCAGAGCAGACGCAAAGGTTCTTCGATACATTCCCGGCTGGTGGAGGTGCGGCGTCCGTCGTGACCGTAGTCGGGCCAGGTATCCCGGGTGCAGACGGCTTTCGGCGAGGGGACCGAGGTGGAGGAGGGTGCCCTCAGGGAAAGGACAGGAGGCAAACCGACTTTCTTCGGTTCCTCCTGGCGGGGGGCCCCTCGTTGGCGGTCACAGGCTATCCCCATCACCCACACGAGGAGCAGCAGCCCGCCCCGTTGCATCAGATCTTGCCGCAGCCGTAGAGGAGCTGGAGCTTCGCTTGGGGGTCGCTCTGGACTTGACCACAAACGAGGGGGCACAAGTGGATGACACCATCTTGGATGTAGAAGGACTGGGCATCGCAGGCTTCCTTCTCTACCTGCTCGAATTTCGCCTCGGTCCCCCCACCGGAGGTGTAGTGGATGACGATGGTGCTCGGGTCGATGGTCTTGCCGTCCGGCGGCTCAGGAATCGGGAAAGCGCACTCAACGGGGCTCCCCTCGACAACCCCCTCGGCGATGGTCTTGAAGACGATATCAAAGCTGGAATTGTTGCAAATGGGGAAACGAAGCCCTCCCGTGAGGATGCTCAGCTTTTGATAGATTGATCCGCTGTTCACCGCCCCGGAGCCGCAAGTTCCACTCTGTATTGGGTCTGTGGGAGGCCAGTAAGTCGTGCCCTCCTTGGCCTTGATTCCGATGATGCTGTGGAAGATGTAGTTCCGCTTTTCCTTGGTGCCAAAGTGCCCCTCCGGGAAGGCCAGGAGCGCGTTGTCGAAGGTTACATCCGCAGCGGCACCTGCCTGGTTGTCGTCGGTGATCTCGACAAAGATCTTGAAAGCATCCTTGCGTAGCCATTGTTTCCAGCCGTTCGGGGCCAAGCCGAATTCATCCTTCTTGGCGTAGGTGGAAGTGATCTGGGTTAGGGAATTGGTGCTGCCAATCTCCACACTATAGTGAAAGAATTTTTCCGTATTCACGGGTTGGGGTGGAACGCCGGAGCAAGGACCATTGGGCGCCGTGCAGGTGCATTGGGCGCCGCTGAGGGGTTCCCCGATGCAGATCGATTGGCCGCTGGTTGCCGTCCCGTGCCGTGCAATCAGGATGACCCGGTAATCGAGGCCGCTATCCTCAATAATTTTAGCAAAGTTCTTGTTGATATTGTTCTGTACGGCGATGATTTCACCGGTCATGCTGCCCGAGTTATCGATGACGAAGAGGATGTCGACGGGTTTCTTTTTCAGCGTCGCCTCCGTGCTCTGGGTGACGCAGGCTTCCCCGCCGCTGCCGCCATTTCCACCGCTGCCTGCATCACTGCCGCCGCTGCCTGCATGACTGCCACCACTGCCTGCATCGGAGCCGCTGCTCCCCGCCGAGCTCCCTCCAGTGCCGGGCTCGGAGCCCCCTGCGCCGCCCCCGGAGCCTCCTGCTCCTGCGGTGGACCCTCCCGCACCGCCTGCCCCTGCCCCTCCGCTACCTGCATCGGAGCCCCCACTGCCGGCGCTGGATCCACCATGTCCCGAGGATGAGCCGCCGTTGCCAGCGTTGGAGCCCCCGCTGCCGGTGCTGGTTCCTGCCGAACCGGCGCTGGAACCCCCGCTTCCCGCTGTGCTCCCCCCGACTCCTGTCCCAGCGCCTCCCTGGCCTGTGGAGGCTCCGCCACTTCCACCCTTGCCAGGCCCTTTGCCCCCCAGGGAGGTTTCGTTCTCGGTGGTGGCCTGCTCGGAGCCAGAGCAGGCCGCTGTGAGGTTTGCTCCACCCACCGCCAGGAAGAATAGGACTGGGTAAGTTCGGAGGAACGAGTCTTTCATGGGCGGAAATTTACCATCTAAGCCATGCTAAGCGAAGCGCTATGCGATATCTCCTGTGGCTCTGTCTCTTTTGTGTGGGGTGCGAACGTACTCCTGCTTCCAAGCCCAACTCTGGCTCGACGACCTCCGCCGCAGGAGGTTCGCCAGAGCGTCCGATTCGGTTCACGAAAGCTCCGCGAGGAGAGCCGGTGGAAGCCCTTGTTCAGCGGGAGCGCGGAGAGGCGCAGGCCAGCGGCCAGCGGTTGCTGGTCTATGTGGGGGCGACCTGGTGCGAGCCGTGCCAACGGTTCCACCAAGCTGTGGAAGAAGGGAGGCTGGATGGGCAGCTCCCCCCGGTGCGTTTCCTGGAGTTTGATCTGGACGAAGATGGGGACCGGCTGAAAGCAGCGGGGTACCGCTCTCGGATGATCCCCCTCTTCGCGGTGCCCGGGCCTGACGGGCGAGGTTCAGGGCGGCAGATCGAGGGGAGTATCAAGGGGGAAGGGGCGGTGGCGGAGATTTCTCCTCGTCTGCGGCGGTTGATGGAGGAGAGCCCGTAGGGGAGAGGGGGGAGGGGCCATGATGAGGAGTTGGCGCAGGCTTGCATCAGGGGTGGCGGTTGGGGTGCTGGGAGTGCTGCTCTGGGCCTTCGTCATTGAGCCGTCGAGGCTGGTAGCGTGCCAGGATTCGATCCAGGTCGAAGGGCTCCCGCCGATGAGCGTTGTGCTGCTCTCCGATATCCATGCAGGCTGTCATTTCGTCGATGAGGAAAAGATCAGGAAAGTTGTAAGGTGGAGCAATCGCCAAGAGCCCGACCTGGTGGTGCTCCTGGGAGATTACGTCACCGAAGATCGGCTAGGATCGCCCATCCCGCCGGAGCAGACGGCCCGCTGGCTGGGCGAGCTACGGGCCTCCTCAGGGGTCTTTGCGGTGCTTGGTAACCATGACTGGTGGCACGATGGCGAGCGGGTGCGTCACGCTTTCGAGGACGCCGGGATTCCGGTGTGGGAGGGGGAGAGCAGGTTGGTGGAGATTCGGGGTCAACGAGTGAGGATTCTCGGAGTCCCGGACTATGCCTCGCGCTACCGATACATCCCGGCGGCACTTGCACAAACTCCGGAGGATGCTCCGGTGCTTGCGCTAACCCACTCGCCGGATAGCTTCCCTCGCATGCCGAACAGAGTACGGTTGCTCCTGGCCGGGCACACTCACGGCGGCCAAGTCAAGCTGCCTGTCGTTGGGCCTCTGGGTGTTCCGTCGATGTACGGAGCACGCTACCTGCGGGGTCATGTGGTAGAGCGAGGCCGACACCTCTATGTCACCTCGGGGCTGGGAATGAGCGTGCTTCCTGTACGCTTGGGTGTACCCCCCGAGATGGTGCTGCTGCGGGTGAACCTCTGAACCCGGGCAAGAGGGTGGTGCGGTGGTCCCCCTGGCCAGCGGCGGGGTACCGCACTATGACGCCAGCCGCTCATGATCGACCTGCGCCATCCCGACCGCTTTGTGACCCGCCACCTGGGCCCGCGCCCGGGAGATCTCCCGGCCATGCTGGAGGCCGTGAAGGCTCCTAGCCTCGACGCGCTCATCGAGCAGACCGTTCCCGAAAGCATTCGACTCCAGAAATGCCTGAATTTGCCTCCGGCTCGGGGAGAGCACGAGGTGCTTGCGTACATCCGGTCCGTGGGCGAAAAGAACAAAATCTTCCGGAGCCTGCTCGGCATGGGCTATGCCGACTGCATCACGCCTCCGGTGATCCAGCGCAACATCCTGGAGAACCCGGGGTGGTATACCCAGTACACCCCATACCAAGCCGAGATTGCTCAGGGGCGGCTGGAGGCACTGTTGAACTTTCAGACGATGGTGAGCGACCTGACCGCCCTAGAGGTCGCCAATGCCTCGCTGCTGGACGAGGCAACGGCTGCCGCTGAGGCGATGCACCTGATGTACGAAGCCAAGGGAGGGCCGGATCGCAACATGCTGTTCGTCGCCCGGGATGTTCACCCACAGACTCTCGCGGTGCTCCGGACCCGCTCGGAAGCTATCGGAGTCGATCTGGTTGTCGGCGACCCTCTCTCCTTTGACTTCACCACGCCCATCTTCGGGGCGGTGCTTCAGTATCCGACGACGGAGGGGGCGGTGGTCGACTACCGGAGCTTCATCGTGCGGTCCCACGAGGCCGGAGCACTGGTGACGTTGGCCACGGATCTGCTCAGCTTGCTCCTGCTGATGCCTCCGGGGGAGCTGGGAGCGGATGTAGCTGTGGGCAACTCCCAGCGCTTCGGCGTGCCCCTCGGTTACGGAGGGCCCCATGCAGCCTTCCTGGCCACTCGCAGTGAGCATGTCCGCCGCCTGCCAGGGCGCATCATCGGGGTGTCTGTGGATGCTCAAGGCAAGCCTGCGCTCCGCATGGCGCTCCAGACCCGAGAGCAGCATATCCGTCGAGAGAAGGCGACCAGCAATATCTGCACGGCCCAGGCGCTGCTAGCCATCATCGCCGGGATGTATGCGGTCTACCATGGTCCCGAGGGGCTTCGCGCCATCGCCCGCCGGGTTCACGGCGCTGCGGTGGTGCTAGCTCGGGGGGCCGAGCGACTGGGGCTTCGGGTGCGCCACGCTCGTTTCTTCGACACGGTGGTCGTCGAGGGTACGCCTGAGCAGCTTGCCTCCTGGCATGAGCGAGCCCATTCCGCCTCCATCAATCTTCGCCCCCTCGACGGTGCCGTGGCCATTGCCTTGGACGAGCTAACCGACGCAGAGGAGCTGGACACCTTGCTGCAGATCCTCGCCGGACAGCGGCCCCCGTTCTCTGCGAACGGACTTGCTGAGGAGCTATCCATCGACGAACAGGCCCCGCTGACACGAACGAGCGAGGTGCTTGCACATCCCATCTTCCACCGATACCGCTCGGAAACCGAGCTACTCCGCTACATGCGCAGACTGGAGGGGCGCGATCTATCGCTGGCTTTCGGGATGATCCCGCTGGGATCCTGCACCATGAAACTCAACGCTACGGTTCAGATGATGCCCATCACCTGGCCTCAGTGGAACAAGCTCCACCCGTTTGCTCCTAGAGAACAGGCCCAGGGCTATCAGGAGGTGTTTCGGCAGCTTGAGGCGATGTTGGCGGAGGTTACTGGGTTCGCCGCTACTTCGCTCCAGCCTAACGCCGGTTCCCAGGGAGAGTACGCGGGGTTGCTGGTGATTCGTGCCTACCATCGGAGCCGTGGCCAAGGGCACCGAGATATCTGTCTAATCCCCTCCTCAGCCCATGGTACCAATCCAGCTTCCGCGGTCATGGCTGGGATGAAGGTGGTGGTGATCCGTTGCGATGACCGAGGAAACATCGATCTGGCGGATTTGGAGGCCAACGCTCGCCACCACAAGGATCAGCTCGCAGCCTTGATGGTCACCTACCCCTCTACCCACGGGGTCTTCGAGGAGGACATTAAGGCCATGTGTGCCTTGGTTCACGAGTATGGCGGCCAGGTTTACATGGACGGTGCCAACATGAATGCCCAGGTAGGCCTTTGTAGGCCGGGCGACATCGGCGCGGATGTCTGCCACCTCAATCTGCACAAGACTATGGCGATTCCCCACGGTGGCGGCGGCCCTGGCATGGGTCCTATTTGCGTAGCTGCTCATCTGGCGCCGTTTCTTCCAGGGCACCCGGTGGTGTCCGTTGGGGGTGCGCAGGGGATTGGCCCGGTGTCGGCAGCTCCTTGGGGGAGCCCAAGTATCCTCTTGATCTCCTGGGCTTATCTCTTGCTGCTGGGAGCGGAAGGGGTGACGGAGGCGACCAAAGTAGCCATCCTTAACGCAAACTACATTGCCTCGCGGCTGGAACCCCACTATCCGATTTTCTACAAGGGAAAGAACGGTCGCGTCGCTCACGAGTGCATTTTGGACATGCGGCACTTCAAGGCGAGCGCGGGAGTGGAAGTGGATGACATTGCTAAGCGTCTTATGGACTACGGCTTCCATGCCCCCACCATGTCATTCCCCATCCCGGCTACGATGATGGTTGAGCCTACGGAGAGCGAGTCTAAGGAGGAGCTGGATCGGTTCATTGAAGCGATGATTGCTATTCGGGAGGAGATCCGCGCCATCGAGGAGGGGAAGATGCCCCGGGAGAACAACCCGCTGAAGAACGCTCCCCACACCGCCGAAGTACTGACAGGCCCTTGGGATCGTCCTTACTCCCGGGAGCTTGCTGCTTTCCCGACACGCGCCACTCGTGACCGGAAGTTCTGGCCTGCTGTCGGTCGCGTCAACAATGCTCAAGGAGATCGCAAGCTTGTCTGCACCTGCCCTCCTGTGGAGGATTACAGTCGATTACGCAACTTGCTCGAGCCGCTGTCGGGTTCTCCACTCCCCTGGTTTGCCCACCGGGACACCGAGCGCCCTTGTTAGCAGCGCCTCAATCAGTCCGGGAGTCTCCTTGCAAAGCGCGCGCACTTTGCGATAGGTGAGTTGCTCGAACAGTTCCAGCGCGTCCCGGCTGCTCAGTGCCGACCTGGAAGGGCTCGAATACAAGGGCGACGGGTGTTCCAGTCGTATCACCGCCGCCACGCCTGAGAGCACTCGCTTTCGCGTGAGTGCTGGCATCCCGTAGTGAAGCAGATCCTGGTCGAGCCCCTCCTCCTCCAGCGCTCGGCTCAGCCCCGCTGCTAGCCCTTGGAGCGGCGTTCCGTGCCCTGGTGTCGGTGCATCGTTCACTACGCTGAGCACCTTGCCTTCCCCCTCTACAAGCCATTGGAGTGCCACCTCGGCCCGTAGGGTTCCTCCTTGCTCACAGGGTGCCTCTCCGGTGAACCGCGCTACCGTTGGGAGGCGCCCCTTTGCCCCTCCGAGGTGGGCTTGCAGGTAGCCCGGCAGCCCCGCTTCTTGGTGGAATCGGGTCTTCTCCGTTCCTTGATCTAGGGTCAGGCGAAGTCCTGGATGGAGGGCTGCCAACAACTCCAGCCGCTCTCGGACGGCGCTCTCCTGGACAAGCGTCCTGGATGAACGCACGATGATCTCCCAGCCACGTGATCCACCTGCCTTAGCCAGTATAGTGCGGAGTGCGGCCGTCAACTGTGCTGGGGTGATCCCAGCATCTGGGATGTCAAGAACAACAGTGGCCTGGGGGGAGAGATCGTCGTAGGCGGGGCACATGGTGCCTCACGATACGACGGGTTTGTCCGCAAAGCAGCCAGGACAGGCGAAGAGTGTAATGCTGGAACCTTTCTAGTTTCTCATCTCCCGGCTTACTCATGGAGTACGGTTTGGGTCGCAGGGCTTAGATCCTTGTCCCATCGGATGCCGTGCCATCCCTCCGGCAAGGCAGGCTCCGTCCAATCGAAGAGCCACTTTCCGTCTAGCGCGGACACGTTCACGCAACCGGCGCTCATTCTCTCGCCCCAGTTGTCGTGCCAGTAAGCCACGTGCAGCGCGTGGGGACCGTGGAAATTTTGTGTCCAGGGTACGTCCGAATGAATGAACTCGTGAGGGGCTACCATCGTTGCTGTGACGAATTTCCCCGTGATGACCCAAGTTCCTACCGGTGTGGCTGCTGTCTCCACCGGGTCCACTCCCCTTGTCGGAAGCCCCCCTCGCCCGGGAGATACCAATGTTACGTAAACGGGCTTCGTCCCTTCATAGGCGATCATCCATCCCCCTAGGATGCTGATCTCCAACCATGTCCCCCGCCCCTTGGGTGCCCTTCCGGTCGTATCCTCCTCCCCCACCTTGGCTCCCCAAGGTGTTGTCTCTTGCGGTTTCGGTAGTACCGCGTCTTGTTCCCTTACGTAGAGTCCTCCCTCCACTTCCCAGTAGCGTTCCTTTGCCACCGAGATCTGCTTCCCTGTGAGCTGCACCCACGCCAATCTAGGCCACTCCTTCCCGTTTGCCTTCGGCTCCAGAGTTCCCTCGTGAAGTTCGTACTGGGGTCGCGCCTTTCCCCGGAAGAATGCCAGAGGCAACCTCGCCTCCTTCCCATCGAGATGCACTCCACGGAACGAGGAGGGAGGGTACACTTTTACTCTATCCTTAGGAACCCACATCAGATCCCCCGAGAGGAGCCAGGAGCGCCCGTTCTCGTCCAGGAGATCTCGAGACCAAGCTACGGTAGAGAGGGGCAGCAGGCGGCGTCGTTCCTCTTGGAGCGTGCGAGGCAACTTAGGCAGCAAGAGAGGCTCGGTAGAGCCCGGCGTCAGGTCGACGCCGAGGAGGCTCTTGGGAACCTCGCCGCTCGCTCTTGCCTCAGCAACCCGCTTTAGGTGCTCGTCATAGTCGAACTCTCGGCTCCGCTGCTCCGCGATTGTTGGTAGCCTCCTGTAGCGCTCCAGCCCGGTCGACTCGCCGTAGCGGTGGGGCCAGGGGGAATCCTTCCTTGGGGCATAGGGACGCAGTGCCGTCAACACCGGGTCTTGTGGGTCCAGCGTGGCTTGCTCGTTCTCCTTATCCACGCACACGTAACCTTTGGGTTTGACCTCATACCATGTGTCGCAACCGTTCCCGGAAGCCACTGGCTTGTCCGTCTTCAGGTCGGCATGCCCGCCGAGCCACAGGAATCCTAGCCACCCGCTCGAAAGCGACGGTTGGTAGTGGACCCAGACGAAGCGGGTTTTGGCGTAGACACGGGGAACCTCACCCTCCCTGCTAGCAGGCCGAGGGGTGGTTGGTGAGGACTCATTACGATTGTCCTCCGACCCCACACTATTCTCTGCAGGCGAGGGAGGGAGGGAAGGGGGCTTCTGGGGTTCTCCAACCGGGAGGTTAATAAGGGGATCTCGCGGGAGGGAGGGGAGCGAGGCGTTGTGAGAGCCAAGGCGCTCGCAGCCAGCGCCAGCGAGCCACGCAAGGAATAGCAGGAGCGCGAGCCGGGATGCCATAGCCTCCGTCTACAACGGCGGGGTGGGATCGGCCAAAAGCAAGGTCATTCCAGAGAGGCACGCATGCGGTTGAAGAGACCATCTGGATCGTCGATGTGAACCCAGTGACCTGCCGTTGGGAGCACATGAACTTGCACCTTCCCTTCGGAGCGTGCTGCTGCCTGTTCGGCTCGTCGTCGTTCGGCCTCATCAAACACGGAGGATTGTCCCCCGATCACCAAGTTGAGGAAAAGATCTTCCGGGGGGTGCTCAATTACCGTCCAGAGGTCCCGGACGAAGTAGTCGTCCAGCATGGCTCGGAGCCCTGGCAGGTCGAGGCGCAGGACGAATTCCTCACCTTGCCGCTCTAGGTTCATGGCCAGCCACCGGGCAGTGCTCTCCTCATGCCCTTGGGCGACGATTCGGTCGATGAACTGCTGGCGCGAGGAGAACACTTTACCGGTGGCCTCCAGGGTCTCGAAGATCCTCAGCGTTCCCTCGGAGCCTCGCCCTCCTGAGCGAGGCCCCGGCATCGCATCTAGGATCCAGGCAAGTCGCACCTTGTGCCTTTGCCTTGCGAGGAATTCCAGGGAAACTTTGCCTCCGAAGCTATGGCCCGTGATCCCTGCGACCGGGCCTGGAATCCGGGTACACACCACGTCCAAGTCGGAAGCAGCTGCAGCCACGGAATGAGGCGGGGGCGCTCCCTGCGAACCGCCATGGAGTCGAAGGTCGATGAGGACGATTCCCCAGGACGGGCAGGCATCTACCAGGCGCCGGGCCAGCGCCCGAAGGTTGTTCCCACTCCCGAGGATTCCGTGGAGAAAGAACATCCAACGGCAGGGGGGGGCAGGGGGAGTCACAAGGGTATGCTGCACCACAAAGGACATCCCCTCGCTCTACCATGGTGCTCCGTGGGAGAGATGCGACGTCTTCAGGTCAGGAAAGTGGAGCACAGAAGCGGACGGCTCCGTCAGCAGCGAGGCGGATCCAGCGGTCGCGGTCCAGCTCGTTGAAGATCTCGTGGTATTGGTTGTCGAGAAGGCGAAGCTCCTTGCGAGGATCGTTGATGCGCTCAAACAAGATGCGAGAGGCTGTAGGGGAGGCAACCTTGTCGGCGGCGCCGTGGAGGAGCAAGAGGGGAAGCCTCCAAGAGGGGGCGCGGTCGAGGGCGCGCTGCTGGGCGGTGAGGGCCTCGGTGAACCAGCGGGCGGGAACCTTCTTCACCAGGAGGGGGTCTTCGTCGTAGGCGCGAGCAAGCTTGCTGTCGTGGGTGAGATCCTTGCCGCGTAGCTCGGAGGGAAGAGCAAAGCCAGGGAGCCAGCGGGAGAGGAGCAGGCCGGCCATGCGTTTGGGAGCAGGGACATGAAGGGCAAGGCCGAAGAAAGGAGACGAGAGGATGGCCCCCCGAGCCTCATCGGTCATCTCCAGCCCAAGAAGGAAGGTGATGAGGCCGCCCAGGCTGTGGCCAAGGAGGACAGGCTTTCCCCCGGCACGCCATGTGTCATGGACCTGGAGGTGGCCCAGGAGGGCACGGGCGTCTCGGAGATAGTCCTCGAAGCGATCGATGTAGCCGCGAGCGCCCTCCGAGTGGCCGTGGCCCCGGAGGTCGTAGCAAGCGACGACGAGACCCCGTGCGGTGAGGGCTTGGATGACGTGATGGTAGCGACCGCTGTGCTCAGCATAGCCGTGGGTGAGGAAGACCGAGCCGAGAACCTTGCCCTCAGGGGGGTGAACCTCGTAGCATAGGGTGGGCTCCCCAGTACGACTAAAAAAGAGGGTAGTAGCAGACATTTCAAACCTCGAAGATACGCCCGTTGAGTAGGGCTATACTCTGTCTTGCCCGGCGATCTCCTCCAGCTTCTTGGTTCGGCGCTCCGCCAACGCCACGTTTGCCCTGTAGCGAGGGAACTTTCGAGCGACTCTGGCCGCGACCCGCTGCCCCCTCCGGTGATGAGGACTACCTTCCTGAGCAGCAGGTTGTCTTTGAAAATCTTCGACATGGCGACTTCTGTCGCACGACCTTGTCGCCGCTGCTCGCACAAATCGACCGGACCCAAAGACGATAGCGATTGACGCGGATCGGGAACGCTGGTCTCTGGTCCCTCGCCGCATGCGAAAGCACCTGACTGCAGCCTTTCTCGCCGGCGCTGCCCTCCACGGGGCGGCTTACCTGATGTTCCAGCGGGTCGAGGGCTCCCGGAGGCTTGAGCTGGCTCACCTGATCGGTCAGGGCGTGGTCCTTGATCTCCTTGGCTGCGCACGCCGGCTCAGCTCCGCCTTGATGTCTCCTCGAAGCGCCGCTGCGAGCACCGCTGTAGGCGCCTCCTGGGGTGCGAATCCTGCGACCTCCACACTGGCTCCTTCCCCCAAACCCGAGCCCGAAGACCACCCTGCAGTGGTGGAGGGTCGTGCCTCCTCTGCTGGGGATGCCTGCCCTGCGGGGATGATCCTGGTGGAAGGCGAGTACTGCCCGGAGGTCGAGCACACCTGTGCCAAATGGCTGGAAACCACCGGGCGCTATAAGTACTTCCGCTGCGCTGAGTATACCGGCGCCAGGTGCCTGTCGAAGCAGCGGGAGCATCGCCGCTTCTGCATCGACCGGGATGAATACGTGCCCCCTGGAGAACACCTCCCGGTTTCTCATGTCTCATGGACAGATGCGCAGAACACCTGCCAGAGCCTTGGCAAGCGAGTCTGCCTGGAAAGCGAGTGGAACTTCGCATGCGAGGGGGAGGAGATGCGTCCCTACCCCTACGGTTGGAAGCGTGACCCGGACGCCTGCAACGCCGATCGGGTCGATATCTACAAGGCTGACGGTTCGCTTCGGGATCTGCGGGTGGGCTCTGAAGATAAGCCTCGTTGTGTCAGTCCCTTTGGTGTCCATAATCTCAGCGGCAACCTGGAGGAGTGGACGACCCTCGATGCCTCGGCAAAGATCGGAGCTCCCCGCCCGGCGATGAAGGGCGCCTACTGGCAGCCCAGCCGTAACCACTGCCGCGCTGCCCAGACCGCCCACGATCGGTTCTACAAGGGGACAGAAACCGGCTTTCGCTGCTGTGCCGACGCCCGCTGAGCTCAGGGGTTCACCACGCTGGCATCGCATCGGAGCCGGGTGAGAAAAGCCGCGTTGCGCAGAGGTTCGGTCAGCTTGCCGTCAAAGTAGACGGCCACATCTCCGTCGGGCCCGAACAGCAGGCTTTGGCCGAAGTCGTCACCAAGGCGTTGGGTGAGCTGCTGCTGGGGGCTTTGGGGGGTCAGGTCCGCGGAGAAAGTCCGAGAGAAGAGCTCATAGCCATCGGCCTGCTGACGCGAGTAGGTGAGGATCATCCGGTTTCCCAGGGAGAGAGCTAGTGGGCGTCGGTAGTGCGCTCCATCGGGGGGCGAGAGCTCGCGCGGGGGGACCAGCACGTTCCCCTGGAAATCGACTGCAGCACCCAATACCTTAAAGGGTTGTTTTTGACCCCATACGATGATGAAGCCCGTTCCGTTCGTGACGAGGGAAGGGTCGATGTAGTTGGCCCCGGAGGCGAGGAAGACCGGGGCACCCTTGGGCTTCCACTGGTCATCGAACGGGCGGAAGACGATCGAGGAGGAGGTGCTGTTGCCAAGGCGGTAGACTAGGCCGACGCCGAGGGAGGAGGCTGCCAGATCGGGGGATTCGGCATTGTCACCGAGCTCGGTAGGATTGGCCAGCAGCACCTCGTTGCCGATAGGCTCAGCGGCGAGGGAGAATTTCTGGCCGTAGATCTCGAAGCTTCCACTACGGTCATCCTGCCACGCCACGAAGAAGGAAGTGCCGTTCCAAGCGGTGTGGGGGTTGAGGCTGAATCCCTGGGCGACGGTGGTCCGGACGTCGGGGCCGAGCTTGGCGCCGGTAGGAGAGAAGGTGTTGAAGTAGATCTCGTAGTTGCCGTCGCGGCGGTCGGACCAGGCCATCCCGTATCGGTCACCGGTCCACACCAGAGGGCCTCCAGTGGCGTCGCCGTTGGTGCTGTTGACCTGGGCAGGAGGGCCGCTCGGCTGACCTAGCGGGTTGAGGGGTCGGTGGTAGATGCTGGTGCTGGAGGCCTCCTCGCCAGTGTAGCTGGCGAGATACCCCTGCTCGGGGCCGCTGTAGGCGAGCCCGGCAGCGTAGGCCTGGGTGAGCGTTGGGTCGGAGATCAGTACTGGCTCTGCGTCTACCGGGAGGAACTTGGCCTCGTCGTCGATGATGCCGTTGCAGTCGTTGTCCACACCGTCGCAGAGCTCCTTGCCGCCGGGGAAGGCGAGGGGGGAGGTATCATCGCAGTCATCCCCACAGGAGCCAGGCTCGCCGGCTTTCTTCCCAGGGCGAGGACCCTTGAAGCCATCCCGGTCGAGGTCGAAGCTCACCGGCTCAAAGAGGCAGGCGGCGGTGAAGGGATCGCAGCGGTCCTCGGTGCAGGGGTCGCTGTCGTCGCAGATCACCGGGGGGAGTGGCTGGCAGAGCCCGTCAATGCAAGACGCAGGGTTGCAAAGGTCATTTTCGTCAAAGCAGTCGCTGTCCAGCAAGCAGGTGGGCTGGGGGGCTGCTCCTCCAACTTCTTCGCCCAGGTCGTAGCCGCCAGCGCCGCCCCGCTGCCCGTTGAGGCCCGTGCGCGCCCCACACGCGGAGAGCACCGCCAGCAGCAGGAGCAGCGGGAGGATCTTGCCAGGTTGACCCATCAGATGCACCCGCCGATACCGGGGATGTCCACCGCCGTGCAGACTAGTCCATCCTTGCAGGGGTTGGGTTGACTTAGATCGCACATCTGAACGCACTGCGTGCCCTGACCGCTGATTACGCAGATATGTCCCGCTTTGCATCCAGTCCCGCAGGGGTCACCCTGTCCCCCGTTCCCGACGAAGACACAGGTAGCGCCGTAGACCTCCTGAGCGCAAGGGTCGAGAGGGTAGTCCACAAAGGGGTAGCAGCCCTTCCCCTCGCCGCAGGTATCGTTGTACGGATCGCACTCAAACTTGGTCGCCGGAGGCTCTGCGTGCGGACATCCGGGGTCTACGTAGTCGGGCAGCGCGTCTGCAGCGTCGCGCTCGGCGTCCGCATCTTTGCCGGCATCCTTAGGGGGGGGCTTGGCGTCCTTGCCAGCGTCGGCGATGGGAGCCCCCGCGGTGCCTCCGGCCTGGGCGTCTGGTTGGCCGGGGGTCACTACATCAAGCTCCTGCTCAATGCGGCCTCCGCAGCTCACAGCCAAGAGGAAGGAGACGGTGAGGGATGTTGCAAGGAAAGCAAGAGAAGTGCGGCGCGCCACAAGATGCACGGCCATAGGGGATCATCCTAGTCGTCTGCAGGTGTGGTAAAAGGGGGTGGTGTGGAGAAAGATCCTGAGCCGGGTCGTGCTGTGCACTGGACCTTTGCTGTCCCTGAGCCAGTGCGAGCGCACTCCCCCGGAGCCGGTGGCCACTGCTAGCGCCAGGTCTCGGCAGCGATGCATGACGCCGACCCCGGAGAAGCCCCCTCCGCCGGTGCCTCCTGGCCCGGATCCTAGGTGCCCTGATGATCCGGAGAAGCCCCCCCAGGTGCCCATCAGCAAGATCCGGTTTGTTGGGGCCCCGAAGGCACCTATTGTCCATGCAGAGACGATGCTCACGGAGGAGCACCGCTCTCGCGGGCTGATGTACCGCCGCGAGATGGCTGAGGACCGAGGGATGATCTTCGTGTTCGACGACAGCCAGGTACGCTCCTTCTGGATGCACAACACCTGCCTTCCCCTCGATATGCTCTTCGTCGCCGAGGATGGCTACATCACCGGGATCCTAGAGAACGTGCCCACGATGAACGATGATAGCCGATCCATCCCCTGCAAGGCCCGCTTCGTCGTCGAGGTCAACGCCGGATTTTGCCGAAAATTTGGCATCAAAGCGGGTCAGATGCTGAAGATTGAGGGTTGAACTCTTCGCTACGGGAGTCAATCGAGACGCTGCAAGGGTCGATCTAGAACCAGGTTTCTCCCGGTGAGGTAAGTAGTAGGGTAACAGGGCCGTCATTCTCCACGTAGACCTGCATGCTGGCTCCGAAGCGGCCGGTTTCCACCCGCAGGCCGTGGGTACGGGCCAGAGCAACACTGCGCTCCAGGAGGGGTTCGGCCAGGGCAGGTTCCAGGGCGTTCTCGAAGCTGGGTCGGCGGCCCTTGCGGGTGTCGCCGTAGAGAGTGAACTGACTGACCAGGAGCAGGGCGCCGCCAATGTCCAGCAGTGAGCGGCTCATTTTCCCCCGATCGTCTGGAAAGACCCTGAGGTGAACGATCTTGTCGACAAGAGCGCGGGCAGAGTTTTCGTTGTCACCCTTACCGGCGCCGACAAAGGCACACAGCCCTCGGTCAATGGCCCCGACGACCGCACCATCCACTTCAACTCGGGCGGCGCGACAGCGCTGGATCACGGCCCTCAACGGTGAGCTCCTAGCTCCCTGAGGAGCTGCTGGGTAATGGCAAAGTAGGTACGGCGGTCGTAGGGCTCGTTGAGGATATGGAAGTCCTTACGGTTGAGGCCGACGCAGCCGAAGCAGTAGGTGCAGTGAACGAGGCCGATGCAGCGGACTAGGTAAGCGCTGTGGGAGCAGCGCTCGCAGTTCTGGCAGTGGGCGCAGCCGAGGCAGCTCTTGCACCCGTGGGAGTGACTGCAGTCGGTGCAGTCCTCGCACTGGACGCAGTACTGGCAGCGGACCAGGCGGTAGCTGTCCCGGCAGAAGGTGCAGCCTTGGCAGCCCTCGCATCCGATGCACTCGATACAGCCCATGTTGTCTCGCGCCTGGCCGACCGAGCGGACCAGCTCTGCAAAGCGCGCCTCGAATTCTTCCTTCCTCATCGGCGGGCACGCTAGCCGAAAAACGGTGGCAGCATGGAGGTCTCGCGCCAAAATGTTGGCCGTTCTTCCTGTGGTCGAAGAATCTGGACTGAGCGCGGCGCTCTACGGCGTAAACGGAAATGAGGATGCATCAGATGACCCACTGGCTCTTCACGCAGGTACGGACCCTCGGGGCCCTTGCGGGGCTCGCTCTGCTCCTCGGGCTATCGGCTCCGGCCAGCGCCCGGGAGGCCAGGCCCGCAGGGAGCGCCGAGGCGAAGAAGAAGGCGAACGGCAAGGGAAAGCGTACGGCACGGACCGCCCCCAAGGGCAAGAAGGCTCAGGAGAAGAAGGGCG
>JANWXX010000150.1 GCA_025057345.1 Polyangiaceae bacterium
GGCAACGATACCTTCTGCGGCTGCACCAAGGACAGCGACTGCGGCTCACCCACGAGTGGTAAGGTATGCGATACCGCCAACACGCTCAAGTGCATCGATGGTTGCCGCGGCGAGGGGGGCAATGGCTGCCCAACCAACCTGGTGTGCACCTCGAAGGATTCCAGCATCGGTAAGTGCGTTACAGATCCGGAGGACACAGACGCCAAATGCTCCGATGGAAAGGACAACGATGGCGACGGAAAGGTCGACTGCGAGGACTCCGACTGTAAGAACAACAGCATCTCGACCTGCAAGGAGAACACAAACACCAAGTGTTCTGACGGGAAGGATAACGACGGCGACGGAACCACCGACTGCGAGGACACCGATTGCAAGGATAATCCTGCAGTTACCGTGTGCGCACAGAAGGAGGATACCAACGAGAAATGCAAGGACGGGCAGGACAACGATGGTGACGGAAAGGTCGACTGCGATGATTCGGATTGCAAGGTAGAGAGCATCACCACCTGCGCGGACAACGCGGAAAACAACGACCAGAAGTGTTCAGACGGGAAGGACAACGATAGCAATGGAATTGTCGACTGTGCCGATCCAGCCTGCGACGGTACTGCGCCTTGCTCGGAAAACACCCCAGAGAAGTGTAAAGATGGGCAGGATAACGACGGGGATGGTTTGGTCGATTGCGCTGACCCGAGCTGTCAGATCCCTGCTGTTCCCTTCTGCGGTAATGAGGACTCCGACGAAAAGTGTAAGGACGGGATCGATAACGACGGGGATGGTTTGGTCGATTGCGAAGACTCCAACTGCGCCCAGAAATCGGCGATTACCGTCTGTGGAGAGAACACCGACGCTGCCTGCAAGGACGGAAAGGACAACGACAGTGACGGGAAGTCGGACTGTGACGATCCAGACTGCCTTTCTGCCAACCTGACCGCTTGTGCAGATACCACAAGCGTCAAGGGGAAGGGCGAGAACTCCGATGCAGCCTGCTCCGACAAACTCGACAACGATGGAGATGGCCTCATCGACTGCTCGGACCCCGACTGCCGCAGCCCTGAGCTCTCCGTGTGCAAGATTCCCGTCAGCGGAGACAACCCCGATGTCGCTCAGGACGGTGCTTGCGGCTGTGCTCTGCCGGGTCGCCATGCACCGCTGAACGCATCGGTGCTCCTGGTTGGTATCGCTGGCCTTTGTTTGCTGGGTGTCCGTCGCCGCGTTCGTTAATCTTGGAGCAAGGAGAACTTCCTCCTCCTTGCTCCTTAATGCCTCTGAGGAACTACTTCCCCCGGCGATCCATGAGGGGAGATCGCGTGGGCAATTCTCGCAACCACAGCGCGGGGAGGACGAGGGAGATACATCATGTTCCTCCTCGCCTTTGCCCTCCCGCTGTTCCTCACTTCCTGCTCTCTCTCCCAGCGCACCCCCCCTCTGGAGCAGCCTGCACAATCCACCGGGGCTGCTTCGTCGGCTGCTTCGGGCTCTCCGAGAGGAGCCCCTCCAACGCCAACTATGCCCTGTCAGACACCATTTCCTGCCTCCTTGTCATCTGGAACATTGGCGGTAGTCGCTTTGGATCCGACGGGCTCGCTGTGCGTGCTGGATGCAGATGCAGGTTCACTGCGGTCAAGGCGGGAGGTCGTTGCCGTGGATCTGCTGAACGATCGTACTCGGCCGGGCCACCTGGTCACTGTCGAGCCTGCGCTCCAGGATATGCCTGGGAAGCTGGCTCGCTACGAGCTAAGGGCAGACACGTTGGAACCAGTCGCAGAGCTGTCGTTGGATGCTCCTGAGGGGCGTCTGATCGATGCTGCACAGGCCATCGTAGGGTTGCAGATCGGGGAAGGGACGACCTTGTTTCGTGCAGAGGCAGGGGGTGGGGTGGGGCGTTCTTGGGGGTGGGTGGTTTCGGCAGCGGCATACCCGTTGGGTGGGGAGGTGATGGTGCTCACCGCTGGGGCTCTGGACCAAGGGAAGATGTGGCTGCGACGAGTCCTCGTCGGAAACCAAGGGATTCCAGAGGGAACCTGGGAGGAGGTGGAGGCCGAGGCAGGTGGGCTCTCCGTGTTTGTGGGCAAGGGCCGCCCCGGATATGTTCGCGCGGGCAAGGAAAGGCTGCAGATCTCGTGGGCAGGGGGCCCACTAGATGGGGTCCAGGTGAGCACGCCATGGGCAGAGGTTCACGGGTCGATGTGGCTAGCAGATCGGCAAGAGCTGGCCGTGTTGACGGGGCCTGAGCCAAACATCCATCTCTTCGGCGACGGGAAGCACCGAGTGATTTGGCTAGGCGGAGAGAAGTTGCCCAGGCCCATGCTGCCCGAGCACCGCATAGTGTACGATCCATCCCGAGATCGGCTCTGGGTTGCCGTGCCTCGGGGGCTGCTCGCTTTGGCGTTGGAGGAGGGTGAGGTGGCGGCGGAAGGAGCGTGCAAGGCTGTGGGGGTGACGTTGGTGGAACAGCTCAACCCTTGAGGCGCCAGTGCCCGAGAAAGGTACGCCCTACGTCGTCGCAAGTGGGGTCGGTGACGATAATTTCGGGGCGGTTGTTTCGCGCATAGATAATGGTGTTCTGGCGGTAGACTCGGCCAAAGTAGATCGCTTCGTCCCGATCCATGCCATAGACAAGCCAGCCGGGCTCGCGCCACATCCCATCGGGCTCCTGCTCGTAGCCGACACACGGGTCGACTCGGTAGCAGCCAAGAACGAGCAGGTCACGCAGTACAACGTGGCGCGCCTCGTTGACTCGGCGAGGGAGGAGCATGCTCCGGGGGTTGTACGCGGTAAGGATGGCAAACTGGCGGGTGAGAATCTCGGGGAGCGTTGCCGGATCCGGCGGTTGATCCCCATCGAGAGAAACCCGGAGCAGACCTGCAGGGGTAGGGATCTCGTAGACTGTGGAGAGGTACGAGCGCAGTAGATGAGGATCCATCAGGGGACGAAGCGATAACCCACCCCGCGGACAGTGACCAGATGCTGGGGGCGCTGGGGTTCAGGCTCAAGCTTTTGCCTGAGCTGGAGAAGAAAGTTGTCGATGGTGCGCAGCGTGCCGTGGTGATTCCGCCCCCAGACAGCAGCCTGAATCTGCTCGCGAGAAAGGACTGCCCCACGAGCTTCGATAAGACACAGGAGCACGTCAAACTCGGTAGCAGTCAGCTCAACACGGACGTTACCTCGGAGGACTTCGCGGGTGCTAGGGTAGATCGTGATGTCCGCGAAACGGATCTCCTCCGCTACCCCACTCCGCAGACGGTCCTCGCGGCGGAGGATGGCTTTGATCCGAGCGAGCAGCTCAGCAAGCCCGAAGGGCTTGGTCACGTAGTCTTCGGCACCGAGTTCCAACCCCATGACCTTATCCATTTCTGCCCCCCGGGCGCTGAGCATCATCACGGGAGTGAAGTGTCGGGCTTGCCGAAGCCTGCGAAGCACTTCAAACCCGTTGAGCTTGGGAAGCATGACATCAAGGATGATGAGGTCGAAAGGAGACAAAGTGGCGAGGCGGAAACCTTCCTCGCCGTTGGTAGCTAGCTGGACTTCGTATCCCTCGGCGGAGAGGTTCATCTCAAGACCCATCGAGATGCTCTCATCGTCTTCGATGACCAGGATGCGCCGAGTGCTAGCTGCTTGGTGACCAGCCATGAATCGCTCAGGCCATGGTATCGCGCCTAGGTCAGCCCAACAAGGACGGCTCATTCGGCTGCAGGGGGCCTAGGCTCTCGGGGGAAGATCAGTGTGAAGGTGGAGCCTCTCCCCAGGGCGCTGTCGACCAGGATCGTCCCCCCGTGAGCGCGGACCACGTGGGCCACAATGGCGAGCCCCAGCCCAGACCCCTCACGCTCTCGGGAGAGCCGGTCGTCGATCCGGTAGAATTTCTCGAAGATACGCTTGTGTTCCCGGCGATCAATTCCTTGCCCGTTGTCGGTCACCGAGAAGAGCACTCGCCCCCCTGCCTCCCTCACCCAAACCCGGATCACCGGAGGCTCTCCTCCGTACTTGTATGCGTTGGAGAGCAGGTTCACCACTGCGTCTTTCACGGCTCCTGCATCGCAGGTCATCTCCCCCAGCGTGGGCTGCACACGCAGGTCGAGGGTGACCTGACGCCGTTCCCGCAGGGGCTCGTAGGCGTTCACCGCATCCTCGACCATGGCCTTGATGTCCACTGGTTGCATATCGTAGATCCGGCGACCGCTCTCCATGCGACCCCAGTCCAGTAGCCGGTCGATGAGATCCTGGAGGCGACGGCTCTCCCGGGTGAGCGCCTCAATGCACTTCTCCTCGACCGAAGGGGTCCCCCGGCGCATCGCCAGTGTCTCCGTAAACATCCGGATGCTAGTCAGCGGTGTCCTCAGCTCATGGCTCACCTTCGAGACAAAATCGGCTTGCAACTCGCTTAGCTTCGCATCCCTGCGGGCGAACACCCATACCAAGACCACCCCCGAAACGACTGCCCCCGTAAAGCAGAGCACCAGGATACCTAGCAGGATGTTCAACCTCTCCTCCCCTGCCACCAGCATGATTACTCCGATGGCGGATAGCAGCACGCTAGGTACGATCACCAGCGCTACCAGAAACAGGACGATCCTGCGGTAGTTGAGTGCTTGCGGTGTCGGTTTCCGGGGTAGCCTCGTCGGGGGCTTTCCACGTACTGCAGCCACCATCACCTCCGGAAAATGTATCGTCGTGCTGCCTCCCTCATTACCTCCAGTGGAGCAGGTCGGTGGAGCCAGTGTTCCAGCGAGCGAGCACCCTGACGTGCCAGCAGGTCAAGCCCATCCAGTAGCCGGAGCCCTCGCTGCTCTGCAGCACGGGCAAAAGGGGTGGGCTCAGGTCCGTAGACCAACTCGTAGGCCACTGCATGAGGCGGTACCTTCTTCCAGGGAATCGCATGGGCTACCAGCTCTCCAGGGTTATCCTGGCTCAGTCCCGCACTCGTCGCCTGGATGATCAGGTCCGCCATCGCTGCAAGTTCGCCCCACTGGATCTGGAGTGCGATGGAACCCTTGGTCCGCTCCTCCTCGCTGTTCGGTTGCGGCCAGGGGAAAGTGAGTGCTCGGCGCTCCCGAAACGACTGTGCTGACGTCGACTCGTAAAGTACCTCCGAGTTGATCCAAGATCGCGAGGTCACCCCAACCACCCTGACCCCGAGCCGTGTACAAGCCTCCACTGCTGCCCTTGCTGCCCCCCCGCTCCCCAGGATGAGCGCCACTCCCAGCTTCACCCCTGCCTGCTGGATCTGCTCCACCATCCCTGGAACATCTGTATTGCTCGCTTGCACCACACCTCCCTCCATCCACAACGTGTTGGCTACCCCGATCCGCCTTGTTTCGGCGTCGGAAGCCCCTGCCAACTCCAGCGCGAAACCTTTGAGCGGCGCTGTTACGTTCAGTCCGCCAAAGTAGCCTCGCTTCAATAGCCCTAGGATCCGCTCGAAGGATGCTCGGGTTGGGCAGTCGATGGCCTCGTACAGATGCGGTAGACCCATGGCCCGGAGCGCTGCCATATGCATTGCGGGCGACGCTGAGTGCTGGATAGGGTGACCGACAACAGCAAATCGTAGAGGAAATACGCTCATGGGAGGTTTTTCTCGACCCTGGCGAACAAGGAGCCACGGTGGAGCCGGAGCTGGAGGAGGGTGCCAGCAGGAACCTCGTTGGCATCACGGATGGCCTGGCCACTGGGGCCGAGGGCGATGGAGTAGCCGCGACCTAGGACAGCGAGAGGTGAAACCCCTTGGAGACGACCTGCCAATAGGGTAAGGTGGGCCGTACGTTGTTCGAGGGTGCGGCGGCCTTCGCTACAAAGTTGTGCTTGTAGGCGCTGAAGTTCACCGCGGGCACGCTGGAGAATCGTCTTGGGGTGTTGAGCGGAGAGGCGCGCATGGAGGCGGAGTATCTGTTCCTTGCGTTGGGCGATGGCATCCTGAGCCGCTTCACGGAGGCGTAGCTCAAGATCGTCCAAAAGCTGCTGGCGATCTCCCAGTGTGGCCCTTGGATCCCCGAGGCCTGCACGGAGGCGCTCCAGTACGACGCGACTTTCGAGGATGTACTGATGCATAGCACGGCGGAGACGGCCGGTAAGATCCCGTAGCACTCGCTCTCGATGGTAGCTTTCGGGGACGACCAGCTCGGCAGCTTGGGAGGGAGTAGCCGCGCGAATGTCAGCGGCGAGATCCGTGAGGGTGACATCGATTTCATGACCAACTGCGCTCACCACCGGGACAAGACAGGAGGCGACCCGACGTACCACCCGCTCATCTTGGAAGGCCGCCAAGTCGTCGCTAGCGCCCCCACCTCGTCCTACGATCACCACGTCTACTCCGTTGACCCGCTCAAGGCGATCGATGGCAGCGACGATCTGCTCCGGAGCCTCAGCACCCTGGACCAGAGCAGGGGCCAACAGGATTCGCGCACCTCCCCGGCGGAAAGCTACCCGGGCGATATCATGGATCGCTGCCCCGTTGGCACTGGTCACCACACCGATGATCCGGGGGTCAGTGGGCAGCGGGCGCTTGCGCTCAGGAGCAAAAAGGCCTTCGGCGGCCAACTTCAGTTTGAGTTGTTCTAGGGCCTCAAGCAGAGCTCCTCGCCCTGCGATCCTTGTTGCGTCCACGATGAACTGGAGCTTGCCCCGGGGGGCCCACAGCGTGGCCTTGCCACGGACCTGTACTCGGGCTCCATCCGTCAGCGCTCTCCTCCCACGCGCTGCCAACGTCCTGTACATCACACACTCAATCGCAGCATCTTCCCGTTCATCTTTGAGGGTGAAATAGAGATGACCGCTAGATGGTGCCTTGAGCGAGATTACCTCACCTTCGACCCAAAGATCGGTGCCCGAAGTCTCCAGAGCACGCTTGAGCTTACGGTCTAGCTCTGCCACCGAGATTGGCTTCGGCCCTGGCAATGCGTCGACGGGCTCCATAAAAATGCAGCGTGGAATTGACCCTCAGAAGTGTCAAGGCGATCCTACCTTGCGGGTAGTCAACTTCGATCAGCCCCCGCGCAGTTCCTCAAGCAGCATCTGGAGCATATGGAAGGTAAGCCCCCAGACAAGCCAGCCATCTAGGTCGTAAGCGGGTAGGTGCAGAAGCTGCCCCTCATGGCGGTAAGGATACTGCGTCCGCTGCTCCCCACGGAGCAGCGGGGCTATGGGAGCCCAGCGGTAAGCAGCAATTTCGGACACTTGGAGTTTCGGTTCCTCATCCGTGAGCAGCTCGAACACATGTGGGGAGATGATCATCCCGGTGCGCCGCCCACGGGCTACGGCGGGTAGGTCATCTAGAGGCCCCAGATAGCGTCCGTAGCGATGGAGATCTAGACCGCTCTCCTCCAAGGTTTCCCGCAATGCCGTTGCCAAGGAGTCCGCGTCCTCCGGTTCACGACGCCCCCCAGGAAAGGCAACGTTCCCAGACCACGGATCCAAGGGATTTTCTGCACGTTTCAGTAGCAAGATCTCCGGCCCTTCAAGAGAGCAACGCAGGATGGCGGCCACGGAGGCCCGATGGGTCGCTTGCTCGTTGAGAGTACGTCGGGGGCGAGAGGTGAGGCGTAGCGAGAGGGCACCGAGATCGATCATGGACAGGTTGTCAGCGGAGCCAGTGGGGCAAAGGTGTAGCTGTGCCCTTTGGTGCTAGGAGGGATGTTATCCACCTCTAGCAGCCCCTCCTCCAGCAATGTTTTGATGGCGTCGAAGGTCTGATCCAGCTTGTTGGTGCTGTTGGCCTCTGCCACGCAAAGGAACTTCGGAGCTCCGCAGACCTGGATGTCTTCGCAGGAGCTCGCGTTAAGAGCGGAGGCCTTAAGCTGGGGGTCTCCGTAGAGCACCCGCCCGCCGACCATCACCAGTCGGACCGTCGAAGGATAGGTCGCCAGCAACGCATCATAGGGTGCCGCTGCGTTGCCTCCGAAGACGAAGAGATCAGCGTAGAGGCCTACCTTGATGGTGCCAATCTGGTTGTCGAGGGCGAGAGCCTTAGCCGCGTTGGCCGTGGCCATTTCGAAGAGATCCTTGGAGGAGAGTTGGTCGCCCCAGTGCTTGTTGTCCCAAGCATCAGCGAAGCGCATCTCATCCAGCATGTTGACGCTACCGCCCATGGACCAGTCCGGACCAAGGGCCACCGTGATCCCGAAGGAGCGTGCCAGCGGAATGTTGGTGGTTGCGTTAGGCGCATCTCCGTAGAGCGAGACGTTGGAGCGAGGAGACCACACCAGTTTCATCCCTTTTGCACCCATCTCCTTGAATTCGACCTCATTGAAGGCATTGCCGTGGGTGATCACCGTCTGAGGCGCTAGCAAGCACCCGGGTGGGGTTGTGAGATTCCTCAGGTTCTCGAATTGTCCCTTGGCTACCGCGTCGGTGCCCTCGCCGGTATGGATCACGTACGCCTTGGTCGCCCCGCTCTCGAAGTTCTTGCATACATTGTTTGCCGTTGATGCACTTGAAGGAACCAGCGCCGAACTCTGGATTTTGTGCTCCTCCAAGTTGCTGTACTGCGTGCCCAGAGAGCGCGCCAGCGACCCCACGCAGTTATTGATGGTACCAATGAGCCCAATCATGGAGGTGGTGCCGGCAACTAGCGCTTTGGTTTCCCCATACTTGTTCATCTCGCATTTGAGGCTGGTCGCGGTCGAACCCCACTTGGATGGACACCAGGAAGGCTTGCCTTGACTTGCATTCTCAAAGCACTGCTTGACATCCAGCATTGCTCCGTAACGCGCTTCTTTAGGCCACTGGGTGTGGTTGGTATACGTTTTCTCCGGCATCCAGTCGTCGTTGTCGAAGATGTCGAAGAGCACATGGTTATGCGTATCGATCAGCCCGGGAGAGATGATCCCGTTGGTTTCGATCACCGTCGCCCCAACGGCACCCTGGACCGATGCGCATCCGTTTCCCGCCTCGACGCAGGCGATCTTCTGCCCCACCACCAGTACCTGACCTGCGAAGGGCCCTGAGGGGCCCAGCACGGTCCCACTGAGGAGGATCTTCTGCGGATCCCCCGGTTGGATTGTCGCTGCACCCCCACTCCCACCGGTTCCTCCACCTCCAGATCCCCCAGCGCCACTCGATCCGCTTGAGCCCCCAAAACCGCCCAAGCCCCCCGAGCCACCCGTGCCTCCAGCTTCCTCCCCCGCTGCTCCTCCCGAACCCGCCGCACCTCCCGAGCCGCCCGTACCTCCGGCCTGCTTTCCACAGGAGGACTTCGGTGCAAGAGTCTTGCAATCGATCAGCTTGCAGCAGTCAAAGTCGTTGCAGTCGATGAACTTGTCCCCGTCATTGTCAATACCGTCGCTGCAAAGCTCCACCGTGTTCTCCGGGGGTTTCCCCCCCGCGCCTCCCTGACCACCGGCCGCCCCCGCGGTGCCACTTTCGCCTCCTGCTCCGGCTCCCGCGCTGCCGCCTATCCCTGCACCGCCTGTCCCTACACCACCAGCTGCCCCTGCTCCTGCCGTACCACCGCTAGTTCCCCCCTGCTCTCCAGTACCCCCGGCTCCGCCAGGGCCTCCCCCACTCCCCAGGGAGATCCCGCAGGTGATGAGGGCAGAGCCATCGTTAAGGGCGCTACAAGGAGAGGTTTCCAGACAGACGAGCTGTTCAAGCTTCAGCGACTCGCAGAGCTTGGTGCAGAGCTTGGAAGCCTCGCTCGAAGGGAGCCCACAGGTGGTGGCACGCACTTCGCAGCGCGGTCGACAATTCGGAGCAACACTGCTCCCACCACTGCCTCCGCTGTCCTTGGAGCCACCCAGGTTGGAACCTCCTGGTCCAGGAGAAATCGTTGGCGTGTCCTCCTCCTCCGAGCCGCAGGCCATGACAAGAAGGGTCGAAAGGACAAGCCAAGAACCACGGGAAAGGTACATGGTTGCCTATCGTAAAGGATCGACAAGTGACCTCTAGGACAAATGCGCTCGTCGCGGACTGTTACAACCCTGTCGCTGGGCCGTCGCAACCGGTAGGGGTCTTCCGCTACCATGCCGGGTGTGCGAGCCAAGCTGATCCCGTTGCTCCTCACCCTGGTGGCCTGCGCCTCTGGGAGCGTAGAGAGGGGCTTTCCCTACATTCCTATGACCCTTGCCCCACCCGCGAAGCCCGCTTCCACACCGGAGCCTGTGGATACGCCTCCTCCCCCTCCTGTGGAGGCTCTGCCCTTGGATGTGGATCCAGTGGAGATTGGGCTCACGGCTGAGGGCATCACCCGGCTCTGCGAAGGGAGCCTAGAGCGAGCACGACTTCTCACCGACGAAATCCGGGCGCTCAAGGGAGAGCCGGAGGAGAAGCTCACCTGGGCGGCAACCTTGGGGAAGCTAGACGCAGCCACCCTTGCGCTGCGCAATGCTGCCGATTTCCCCGAGCTGATCGCTGTGGTGCATCCAGACAAAGCCGTACGCGACGCTGCGAAGGCATGCGATCCCAAGGTGGATCGCTTCATCACGAACCTCTACCTGGACGCCGATTTGGCATCGATTTTCAAGCGGTATGCAGCGCGCAAGGAGAAGC
>JANWXX010000151.1 GCA_025057345.1 Polyangiaceae bacterium
AATGCCGGTCGCCTCAGCTTCTGCAACCACGTTCTCCAGTGCCCAGAGCCCCACACCAGATTGTACTCCTGAAGCGAGTGGTCGAACTCCTCGTTGCTCAGCGCTATCGGTAGGCCCCTGCAGCCCCCTGTGAAACCCATCAAGGGACAGCGGTACCCCAGGAGCGAAAAGCCGCCCTGCCCCAAGGAGCGGCGCAAAGTAGCAGGACCGGAGCACAGCTAGAATGGGATCCTGGTTACGCTAGGTTGCGGGAGCGTGGAGGCGCATCACCTGGTGAGGATACTAGCGGATCAATGCAGATCGCGAAGTCCATCGGCAGGGCGGAGGCGAGCAGCATAGAGAGCAGGGGCGACGGTGGCAACGAGGCAGATGAGGATGGCAATGAAGCCGGTAAGGAGGAACTCGGTCGGTCGGACGTTCACCGGAAGCTGGGAAATAAAGTAGACTTTTGGGTCTAGCTTGAAGCCATAGACCAGCAGGCCCTTGCACACCAACAGCCCCAAGCCTAGTCCCAGCGCGGTGCCCAGCCCGCCGATGATCCCCCCCTGGTAGAGGAAAACACGGAGGATGGCACTGTCGGTCGCGCCCATGGCCTTGAGCACAGCGATCTCCTTCTTCTTATCGAGGACGACCATGATCAGGGTGGCAACTACGGTGAAAGCCGCCACGACGATGATCAAGGCCAGCACCGAACTCATACCGATCTGCTGGATGCGCAGTGCGGTAAAAAGGCCGTGGTTTAGCTCCTCCCAGTCCATGGTGTGGTAGATCCCGTTAGCGAGCCTGGCGTCGATCTTTCGGGCAATCTCCCGTGCTTTTTCGATGTCTGTAACCTTCATCTCCACCCCGGTCACGCTGTCACCGGAGTCATAGAAGGTTTGGGCCTCGTAGAGGTCGGTATACACCAGCTTGGAGTCGTACTGGTCGAAACCCGCATCGAAGATTCCTATGACGCGGAACTGCTTGGCCACCGGGGGGCGCAGGGCTCGACCGCTGTACGAGTATCCGATGGTCGGTGAGGTCACCTGGAGGCAATCCCCCAGCTTAAGCTGCAGGTTCTTCGCAAGCGTCACCCCCACGATGGCCCCCGGCATCCGCGCCACCAGCGCCGGATCGCCGCATGGATCTGGGACGATGCTCGGGTCCAAGTCCTCCTCCGCATCCGGGAGCTGACTGGCGTAGCCCCCCTCCGGCTCCACAGCGCCCACCGGAGCCCCTGGCGCCAGCGGTCTCGGTCGGTTCTCCTCGGAGGCCGCTGCACTCGTCACCGGCACTGCGCTGCTGCCAGGGGTGGCGCCCCCGGTGCTCCTAGCGGCAGGTGGAGCCACCTCCGTCCTAGCACTGGCAGAGCCCTGCACCCTGGCCTCGTACTCCCGGATGCTCCGCTCGATCTCCTGGATGACCGCCTTGGGACGCCCCTGCTCATCCTTTTCATAGGGAAGCTCCGGAGGGTTTGGTCGATCCTCAAAAGGAGTGAAGCCAAGGGATGTTTTTGGATCGACGGGGCGTTCAGCGGGCTTGGCATCCGGGCGGCGGAGGCCCTCGATACGGCCGGTTTCCCGAGCTTCGCGAGGTTCGACTAGATGTTTGGGCAGATCAAGAACCCGGTGCATTTGCTCCGGGTCGACGCCTTTGAGAAGCACGCCGGTGGCAGTACGAGTCCCATGGCTGACCATCATCGGGTTGATGGTAAAGGGGCCGACACCCTCGACACCGGGTATCTCTGAAACCACCTTCATGATCTCCCGGTACTCTCGGAAATCGGCGGAATACTTGAGCACCAGTACGTGGGCGTTGACCCCCAGAACCTTCTCCCGAAACTGGGACTGGAAGCCTCCGGTCACGCTCATCACCGTGGCCAGAGCTGCGACACCAAGGGCCACCCCGAGGATAGCGAAGGCGGTGCCGACACTAACGAAGGCGGCTTTTTTGGCCCGCAGGTAGCGGGTCGCCAAGGTGAGCGGGTATCCCATCGTGCGAGCCCTTAGCATGGAGGCGCGCCGATTTCTTCCCGGGGGAGGGGGGCTAACTTGAGCACATACTAGTAGCGTTGGCCCCATAGCCGGTGACGATCAGTTTGTTCTTCCCGTCGCCATCCAGGTCCGTGACCACCATCCCGGCTTAGGCCAGGTTGTCCTCGTCACCGAAGGTACCTAGAGCCACCTGGAGCGCCAAGAACTGGGCCTCGGGCAGCGAAGGGTGCTACCGAGCTAGTGTGCGTCTAGGGATCGATTTTGGGACAACCCGTACCGTCATTGCCCATATAGATCGGGGAAATTACCCGATCCTAAGCTTCCACGACGAGGAGGGAGGGGCCTGTGAGTGGTACCCCTCGGTGGTGGCGGAGCGAGGAGGACAGCTCTGTTTTGGCTTTGAGGCGCTGAAGAAGGCCCGGGAGGGGGGCTGGTCCGTGGTGCGATCCTTCAAGCGGCTGCTCTCGGAGAGGTACCTCTCGGCGCAGGGGCAGGTGAAGGTGGGCGGAACCATGCTGCCGGTGAGCGAGCTGCTAATCCGGTTCCTAACTTCGCTCCAAGAGGCGATCCGAACTCGCTCAAGTTTGAGGGCGTTGCTCCAGCGAGGAGAGGTGATCGAGGCAGTGATTGCAGCACCTGCCAACGCGTTCTGCACCCAACGATTCCTGACACTGGATGCGTTCCAGCGGGCGGGCTTCCGGATTCTGGCGATGCTCAACGAGCCGTCGGCGGCGGGGTTCGAGTATACACACCGCTACCGCAAGACGCTCAATTCCCGGCGAGAGTATGTGGTAGTCTACGACCTCGGCGGAGGTACCTTCGATGCCTCCCTGGTGCACATGCACGGACGGCATCACGACGCAGTGGTGACCTCGGGGCTCAACCATCTGGGGGGTGACGACTTCGACGCAAAGTTGGCCGAGCTGGTGCTAGCGAAAGCTGGACTGCTGGGAGAGCGGCTACCTCGCAAGGCACTGTTGCAACTGATCGACCTCTGTCGCGAGGCCAAAGAGCAGATCAACCCCAACTCACGCAAGGTGGTGATCGACCTGGAAGAAGCACTTGGGGAAGACGCTCCAGAGCCGGAGGTGGTGATTCCGGTACAGGAGTACTACGATGCTTGTGCCCCCCTGGTAGAGCGAACCATCGAAGCAATGCTCCCGGTCATCCAGCGGCTAGACAGGGAAGTCCCACGGGAACTTAATGAAGATGCCATGGCAGACATCGCCGGCATCTACGTCGTGGGCGGAGCCAGCGCACTCCCGGTGATCAGCCGGGTGCTACGCGCTCGGTTCGGACGGAGGGTCCACCGTTCCCCTTACCCACACGCAGCGACCGCTATCGGCTTGGCCATCGCAGGCGACGAGGGGGCTGGCTTCGAACTGTCCGACCGCTTCTCCAGGAACTTCGGTGTATTCCGTGAGGCGCAGGGGGGTCGCGAGGTCACGTATGACCCCATTTTCACCCGGGAGATGGAGCTTCCCCGATCCTATGAGGAACCGCGCACCTTCCGGCGAGTGTACCGGCCAGTACACAATGTAGGACATTTCCGATTCTTCGAGTGCTCGGCTTTCGATGAGCAGGGTTGTCCGAAGGGCGACATTGCCCCGCTGACCGAGGTTTACTTTCCCTTTGATCCGGCGCTCCGCTCCCAGGAGAAGGAATTGGCTCAGGTGCCGGTGCAGCGCCTCGTGGGGCCTCCTCCCCATATTGAGGAGGAGTACCGGGTTGATCACCACGGCATCGTCGAAGTGACCATCTCCGACCTGGATAGCGGCTACCGGCGGTCCTTCCGGCTAGGGTCACTGGCAGCCTGATGAGGCACCAGCCTCCCCCTGCTCCATGGCGGGGGGCTCCGGGGTTTGGAGGTCAACTGCAGGGGGCTCAGGAACCCGCTCCGACGCCGGAGGAGGACTGTCCACACGGAAGATCGCTTCTAGCATGGTACCGTTGCGCTCTGCGGAGAAGACTTCTTCAACCCAGCGATTCGCTGTAGGCAGGTCGGTGCACCCCTCAATGAAGCTCCGCTGCTCGGGGCTGAGAGGGATCTTCCGCAGCTCCAGAAAGCGCAACAGGGAGCGTGCCTTACCACGGGCCTCGGCCTGAGCCTCCACGGCACTGACGAACTGCGAGAAGGCCTCGCTCCGAGGCAGATCATTTCGCATGGCACGGATATGCGCCAATTGCGTCGCGCTGAGAAGCTGGAGTGTGGCCCAAAGCCACCAGGAACGCTCCGCTCCAGGAATCTCGTCAATCCGTCCTAGAATTTTCGCCAGTGCGGCACGGGTGCGGGGGCCGTCTTTGCGTTGGATACCCCACGCCGAGATCAGTGCAGCGTGGGGCATTGGGCCTGCTAGTAGCGCTTCGGCTTCGTCAAGCCCGACCCGGAGCACAGCAGGTACCAGTGTCCGTCGGGTGCCTAGCGGTCCCTCTTGCTGGAGTACCTTCCTGGCCCACCGGGCCGTATCCCGAGACGAGGTAAGTACCAGCAGGTCACCACTAGACCCAACCTGCCGCTCCACTTCGGAGAGCAACAGAGGCCAGGTGGCGCGATCCTCCTCCTTGGGGACTTCCAAGATACGCAGCGCCACCCAACCTCGGGGCCCCTGGAAGGTCGGCAAGGGCATCCCTGGCAGCGGAGTCAGGGGGCCCTCCAGCCCTGTGTCGGTGAGCTGGAGCACCAAGCTGCATAGCAGCTCTGGCTTGTGGCCAAGCGCTGTCTCGACGATCTCGGCTCCGATCATGCCGGCGCAGCCTAGCCCAGACTGACCTGTCACGTACCCTAGGAACGACACGACACCAGGTAGGGTCGCCCAATTTGGCCCAGCGTCGATCGATACTGCACCCTGCCGCCATGCTACCATTTTCCCGCAGGGGCACTCTGCTAGGGCTGCTCACCCTCGGGCCCACGGGGCTCATGGCCCCAGCAGAAGCCCGACCCAAGCGCCCCAAGATCCACTGGACGATTCTCGTGCCGGAGCGCCGGGACCGTCTCCGCATCGAGACACTCCTCAAGGAAATTCTAGAGAAGGAAACCCGCAAGGCCCGTTGGGGCAAGGGTTTCACCGACGAGGTGGAAGCGACCATCGATGTGCGGGAGCTAAGTACCCACATCGATGGCCCAGTCGCCCGGGTGACCTGCTCGGCTCTGGGGAAAATCAAGGGGCTAGGGGTCGCCCGGAGCCGCTTCAGCTACGGGGGCAAGACCGAACAGCAGGCCCAACTGGAGAAACATATCTTGGAGCTGGTCGCCCGGAGCATCATCGTCCGCCTCGCAGAGCTGGCTTGGGAGAAATACGACGGCTGGCAAGTCACCCGATGACCCGAGGGGCTGAGGTGGACGCCTCCAACAGCCCTTGCTAGACGAAGCGGCCCTCATGCCGCAGCCTCCCGAGACGACCAAGCCCCCCGTGACTTCCGCGGAAGAGAACCTGATTGCCGCACGCCGCGCCAAGGCCCAAGCACTCCGGGAGCGCGGCGAGAATCCCTTCGCCAACAACCTGGGAGGCCCCCTCGATGATCTGGGACTGCTGCGGGCTCGCTTCGACGACGCCCGCAAGCGGGACGACAAGGGCACCCCCACAAGCCGCTACGACCGGGAGCACCCTCTGTTCCAGGCCCCCATGCCCGTGCATGTGGCAGGCCGAGTACTGTTTCTCCGCTCCTTTGGCAAAACAGCCTTCGCTCGCATTCGCGATCGCACCGGCGAGCTGCAGCTCTACTTCCAAGTGGCTCCTGATGCTCTGACGAATGAGGCCATCGCCCGCCTCGACGACCTAGACCTAGGCGACCATGTGGAGGCCACGGGCCTCCCCATGGCCACCGAGAAAGGCGAGCTATCGGTGAATGTGCGCTCCTTCCGCGTGCTGACCAAGGCACTGCGACCCTTGCCAGAGAAGCACAAGGGCCTGGTGGACGTAGAGCAACGCTACCGGCAGCGCTATGTGGACCTCATCGCCAATCCGGAGGTGAAGGCGGTGTTCGAGGCTCGGTCGCGCATCGTCCAGGCGGTGCGGCGCTACCTGGACGGAGAGGGCTTCGTGGAGGTGGAGACACCACTGCTCCACACCGTGATCGGCGGTGCAGCAGCTAAACCTTTCATCACTCACCACAACGCCCTCAATCTGGATCTTTACCTTCGGATCGCCCCAGAACTCTACCTCAAACGGCTGGTCGTTGGCGGCTTCGAGCGAGTCTACGAGCTCGGGCGGAACCTCCGCAACGAGGGAATCTCCACCCGGCACAACCCCGAGTTCACTATGGTAGAGTTCTACGAGGCCTACGCCACCTACGAATCGCTGATGACCCGCACCGAAGAGCTGCTCCGTAGCGTGGATGCGGCGCTCCAGGAGGCCATGCCCGCCCACTATGCCGTCTGGAGCAAGGACCGCCCCTTCACCCTTGACGAGCCCTTCCGGCGGCTATCGATGAAGGAGGCCGTGGCGGCTGCACTGGCCAAGGCGGAGCTACCCCCGGAAGTGCCGTCGCGGGTTGTGGAGGCAGACGCACCCATCAAGGAATGGGCTAGCAAGAGCCCTCGCGCTAAGAAACAAATTGACTGGGCCAACTACCGGAAGGGGGCGCAGAAGTGCGAGAGTGAGGGCGAGCGCCTCTTCGCCGCCTATGAGTACCTGGCCGAACCCTTCCTTGCAGAAGATTACCGCTCCTCGGACGGTTCCCGCAGCCTGCCCGTGTTCATCCTAGACTATCCCGCCGAGGTCAGCCCCTTGGCTCGCCGCAAGGATAGCGACCCGAGCCTCGTGGACCGGTTCGAGCTGTTCGTTCATGGCCGCGAGTTGTGCAATGCCTTCAGTGAGCTCAACGACCCCGATGATCAGCGTCGCCGCTTTGAGGATCAAGTGGCCAAGAAGTCCCGAGGGGTCGAAGAAACCATGGACTTCGACGAGGATTACATCCGCGCCCTGGAGCACGGCATGGCCCCAACGGCCGGCTTCGGGATGGGCATCGACCGGTTGGTGATGATGCTCACCAACCAGCCCAGCATCCGGGATGTAATCCTCTTCCCGCTGCTGCGCCCGGAGAAGTTAATGAACCTCCACCCGGGCCTCCTTGTCCTCTTCGCCCTCACGCTCCTATCCCTCACCTTGGTGCTCCGCCGCGCGATGGTACGAGCCCGGGAGACAACTCCCCTCCGGGTCGCTGGCGGTGTCACTGCCCTGCTCGTGACCCTGGCCCTGACCCTCGGGGCTAGTGTCGGGGCTGGCGTTAGTGCCTGGGCCCAAGCCCTCGTCGCCCCTACCCTCACCCTCGGCGGAGCCCCCAAGGTCGTCCCCTTGGGCTGGCAGGCCTGGATGGCTAAACATCACCTGCTCGTCGGCCTGCTGGCGGCGCTCCCTGTCTCCATCATCTTCCTAGCGCCCGTTCTCAAGCTCCGGGGGCGCCTACTCCCCGGCTGGATGCGCGCTGTCCCCTGGGCAGTGTCCGCGCTGCTGGGCCTCGCCTTCATCGGCATGACCCTCAAGGCCCAGACGCTCCCGGTCCTCCGCGGATCAAGGTATATATTGACCCATGAACTGCTCCGCTTCGGAGCACTGGCCACAGGGGTGCTCTTTCTGCTGTCCGTGCTGGCGGCACTGCTGCCCATCCTACTGGATCGGCTGGAGGGGCGTGGGTTCGTACCCTTCGTGGGGGCGAGACATGTCCGTGCAACCAAAAGCGGGTTCCTAACGGTAATCAGCGTACTGTCGATCTGCGGGGTGGCGGTGAGTTCGTGCTCGCTTTGCTCGGTAGTATCCATCATGGGCGGGTTCGGTGCTGACCTAAAGCGGAAGATCCTGGGGAACAACGCTCACATCACCGTAGACATGCCAACGCAGCTGGAAGGGTTCCCCGATTATGTACCCATGACGGAGCGGATCGGGATGGTGCCCGGAGTCGCGGCAGCGACGCCGGTGGTAGTGGGCGAGGGTATGGCATCGTCCAATGCAAATACCGCAGGAGTACTGATCCGCGGGGTGGACCCGGCCACCATCGGTGGCGTCATCGACCTAGTAAAGAACATTGAGTATGGAAAGCTTGACTACTTGATCGACGAAACCAAACTCCAGGATCTCCCCCCGGACGAGCCCATCGGTGCAGGCCCTGGAGGAGAACCTTACCGCCGGGGGCCTAGCCCAGCCTTCTCCATGGGCCTAGATCCCGCAGTGCATAAGGCCATCGGTGCCCCCGTGCTCCCGGGGATCATCATTGGTCGGGAGCTAGCCCGCACCATGCACCTGATGGTAGGGGATGAGTTCACGCTAGTGTCTCCCCTAGGGGATCTCGGACCCATGGGGGTTCTCCCGCGTAGCCGGAAGTTCCGGGTAGCAGCCATCTTCTACAGTGGCATGTACGAGTACGATGCCACTCACGTCTACGTGCGGATAGACGTGGCACAGAAGTTCTTTAGTTTGGACGGCAAGGCAACCACCATCGAAATCCGGACCCACGACGCAGAAGCCACGGAGGCTTTGCTACCGGCGATCAGCGAGCGTGTGGGCAATCCGAATCTTCGGGTACGGGATTGGCGGGAGATGAACAAGAACCTATTCTCAGCCCTCAAGCTGGAGCGAGTGGCTACCTTCATCATCCTGAGCATTGCCATCGCTGTGGCCAGCTTCTGCATCATCTGCACACTCTTGCTGATGGTGACGGAGAAAGGCAAGGAGATCGCCATCCTCAAGGCGCTAGGGGCCTCCGACGGTGCTATCCGGGCTATCTTCATGTCCGAGGGGGTCCTCATTGGAGCGATCGGCACCGCCTTCGGTGTCGGTACTGGAATGGCCACCACCCTAGGTTTCAAGTGGTTCGGCGTGCGCCTTGACCCAGACGTTTACTACATCGACCGGTTGCCGGTGGCGACCAACCCAGTGGACTATGTGATGGTTGCTACCGCAGCCCTGCTCATCTGCAGCGTCGCAACCATCTATCCTGCAGGCGCGGCCTCCCGGCTCCGACCGGTCGAGGGGCTCCGTTACGAGTAAACCATGGCGCTAGTCGAGATCGAGGCCCTCCACAAATCCTACGAGCACGAAGGGCGTATCCTACCTGTCCTGAAAGGGATCAACTTGACCATCGAGGCTGGCGAGGTGCTTGCCATCGTGGGTGCCTCCGGTGCAGGAAAGAGCACCCTGCTCCACTGCATGGGAACGCTTGACCTCCCCACCGCAGGTACCATCCGCCTCGACGGTCAGGATGCCACTCGCCTGCCTGGGCCCAAGCTGGCAGCACTCCGGAACCAGACCATCGGCTTTGTCTTCCAGTTTCACCACTTGCTCCCTGAATTCACGGCCTTGGAGAACGTGGCCATGCCGGGGTTGATCCAAGGGAAGACCCTCCGGCAAATGGCGCCTCGTAGCATGGCACTCCTGGAAGAAGTGGGTCTCAAGCACCGGATTCGCCATCGCCCCGGGGAGCTGAGCGGTGGTGAGCAACAGCGGGTCGCCCTGGCCCGTGCCCTGGCCCTGGAGCCCAAGCTCCTTCTAGCAGACGAGCCCACCGGCAACCTGGACAGCACCACCAGCGAAGCCATCCATGAGCTGTTTTTCAAGATCAATCGGGAGCGAGGCACCACCATCGTGGTGGTCACGCACAACACCGCCTTCGCCGACAACATGCCCCGAGTCGTCCGCATGAAGGATGGTCGCATTGAGCAAGACGACCGAAAGATAGCCTCATTCCGCTCCGAAGCTTGAAACCCGTTAGCGAATTCGCCCACGGCGGCGACAGCCTAGGAGCGCACCCAAGGCAGCAAGAGCAGCTAGGGGAGTACCGGGGATTGGTGCCCCGGAGCCAGGCACCTGACAGGTGCAGTCCCCTTTGCTGTCGATTGTGGTAGCCCCCGGGGCAGGGGCGGATGTACCCGCCCCACCGGCTCCGCTCGTACCGCCACCAGGGCTACTCTCGGAGCCGCCTGCTGCTGAGCCACCTTGACCGTTGCCAGGGGTGCCCGAGCCCCCATCGCTGCTGCCCACAGTCCCCGTACCTCCGCTGCTGCTAGTGGAGCCACTCTGCCCGGAGCCCCCGCTGCCGCTCGCGTTGTTCCCGGCGCTCCCAAGGGAGCCGCCTGCACCAGAGCCCCCGGAGCCTCCGCTGCCGCCCCCGCCGCACTCAGCGCCGCACTTGCTGTTGAGGCAGCCGAACGCATCCACGAATGCCTTATTTCCCTGGCACGCGGCACCAGACTTTTTCCCGGTGACGCACTCGGCGCAAAGGGTGTCGTTGGAACAAGCGGTGAACTCAGCGCAGCAAGCCTCTTCGAAACACGTCTGGCAGGCAGGGGTTTGGGACGTGAAACCGCACTTCGCATCACCACCACCACAAGCGGCAGCACACTGGCTGTTGAGGCAGCCAAAGGTGTCGGTAAACAGCTTGCTGCCCTGGCATTCCGCACCGGACTTTTTCCCGGTGGCGCACTCAGCGCAAAGGGTGTCGTTGGAACAAGCGGTAAGCTCGGCGCAGCAAGCCTCGTCGAAACACGACTGGCAAGCAGGA
>JANWXX010000152.1 GCA_025057345.1 Polyangiaceae bacterium
ATCTTGTACCCTAGATGGCTCATCCCAATGTCGTACACATCTGGGAACGCTAGGCAGACTGTTGCCTCCACCGTCGCCCAATCCTTGCGTCGTGAGCCTACCTCGCCTCCGATGTATCGGGCGGGCTTGGCCACACGATGAAGAAAATCTGCGTAAGGATGTAGTGCAGGCGCTGCGGTGTTCATAAAAATAGGAACCTTACCAAACGTCAGATTTTTTGTCCTAGAGGTTCCCAGAGAACGTGGAGGTTGGTTGTTCCTCCAAGAACACGCCATCCTTCCATAACAGGCCTGTCAAGATTCCCATATCGTCCATGGCTGCAACGCTCTTCAAGATCGCTTCTTCTTTCTTCTGGACCCTGAGCGGGCTCCTGCTGCTCCTGGGGCTTTTGGGTGCTCCCTTCGCTCTCTACGCGCGCTACCGACGCAAATACGGTCAGTCCCCAGCGTTCCAGCTCTCCTGGAGCGAGTCCTACAAGGGTGCTCCTTTCCGGGAGAGCGAGCAGCATGTCAAGCAGCGTTTGGAGGTGACTGGCTCGGCGGAGTATGGAGCGAAGCTGGGCTTCTTCCTAGGGATTCTGGGGTTCCTATGGACTCCCATCGTTCTCGTAGGGGGTTGGGCTGGCTTCATGCCGATGGTGACTGTGGGGCTCCCAGGGCTAGTGGTTTCCTGGTCCGTGTTTTTTGCCGCCCGCAGCTTCCTCAAGAATGGTCCGGCCGCAGTGCCCCTGATGCGTTCTGCTGCCTTGGCTGAGATAGCGGTCAACCTCTGGGTCGTGGTCCTGGTGGCGCTCTGCACCGGATACGAAAGTATCTTTACGGAAACCCAGCGCCGGGCCTTGGCCCATGTCCTCCTCACCCGCGAATCCGACATGACCATGTACACCCTCTTTTACAGTCTTCGGAGGGGCGGTGTGCTGACGGTGGCCTATGTCGCCGTTTCCTTCCTCCATGCAGCCCTGCTGCTCCGGAGCCTTTCTCCGTTGGAGCGCGCCCGGGAGCTTCAGACTCGGGAGGCTTGATGGACCTAACGCTGGATTCTAGGCCAAGCAAGAACCGCTGGTCCAACCCTTCGAGGATCGTCCGTCATGATACCGTCGGCGCCTAGGGCTAGAAGACGGCGGGCTTCTTCTGGGTCGTTGATCGTCCAGAAATGCACCTGAAGGCCCAGCCGGTGGCACCGATCTAGAAAGGCCGGTGTGTCCGCAGCTACAGGGCCCAACCGCGTTGGGATTTGGGCTGCCGTGCCGGGAGGATACATGCGTAGCAGGGGTGCTGGGGCCAGGGCAAGCCAGGCACACTCGGAAGAACCGAGGGAAGTACCCCCAGGGTAGCCTTCCTCCCGGATGTAGCGAATCACCGCCGAGTGAAAGCTCGCCAACCGCACCCGGTGGCTCGCCCCCGCTCGCCCCAGGACACGGAGCACCGCAGCAGCATCCTGAATGCTCCGTGGTTTGATGTCGATGTTGAAGCGTGCCTCGGGGAATTCCGCAAGGGTTTCCTCCAGAGTAGGAATCTCAAACCCTTTGCCCTCAAAAGGACGTTGCCCAGAGGAATCCACAAAATTTCGGCCTGCATCCCATCGCTTGATTTGCGCGAGGGTGCAGTCCCGGATCCAGGCGTCCTCGCCGGCCATACGGTATCCGGAGGGATCATGCGCCAGTACCGGGTGCCCGTCGCGGGTGACATGGACGTCGGTTTCCAAGACGGAAGCGCCCAGCTTCAGACCCAAGCGGAAGGCCGGCAAGGTGTTTTCAGGCAGCTCCAGAGAAGCACCGCGGTGGGCGAAGAGGAGCGGAGGAACCATGGATCCCCTATAGCTCAACCGTCCCGGAGGAAGGTGGTGCTCAGCTTGGAACTGGAGGTGGTGATATGCATGCCAGTCCCCAGCTCGAAGCCCGCGGTGCAGGTAATCCATCTACACGAAGCCCGGTTGCTTCCCTGCATCGGAACTTGGAGATGGCTGTCAGCTCCAGCGGATCATTTGGGCGGATGGATGCCGGATCAAGGACGGTGTGTCGATCTACCGCTTGGTGATGGGCATCGGGTGCAACATTCGGTGAGGGATCGGTCCTGCAGGATGTAGTGATGACAGAATATCGGGGACGGGGTGGTCGTCCATGCACTGCCGGATCGCCCGCCGAGCGATGCCCCCCACTATGCGATCCGAGACAGGATTGTGGTGGTCATCAAAAACGGTGTGATCCCCTCGGGGACTGTCATCTGATCAGAAGATGAGCTGCACTCCAGCCTGGACCCATCGAGGAGCATTGGGTCGAGCACCGAAGGGGCGCCGGGCCACGATGAAAGCGGAATCCAGCCAATTGCGGCCGTTCAGGTAGAGCGTTAGTCCAGGGATCACCTTGTACGAGGCGCTGGCATCCAGCAGGAAGTAATCGTCCGTCCTCGGGGCGTTATCGGGAAGCACCCGATCCGGACTACCGCCAGCCTGCTCCCGCATGCTGCCTACATAAGTACCAGCTACGTTCACCCCCCAGCGGCTTGTTTCGATGCCAACGCCGCCGCTAGCCTGATGCCTCGGGACGTAGGGTAGCTCGTCCCCCGCCACCACCTCGCCGAAGAAGGAATCCTGGGCGATGAAGCTATTGCGGAAGCGGGTCCGAGTCAGCGTGTAGGCCGCGCGCACCGGCAGGGAAACCCCCCAGGAGGTGGGGATCGTCGCCTCCGCAAAAGTTTCAATACCATAGATATGCACGGCACCCGCATCGAACTGACGGTCGAGATTGTGCGCCAGACATCCGTTGGAGAAGGTACAGATGTCCGTGAGGTTCTTGTAGTCGTTGAAGAAGCCAATGACTTCAGCGCGCACTTTCTTCCGGTCGTAGCGGAGCCCTGCTTCGTAGTTGATGCTCTCCTCGGGCCGAGTGATAGGTGTGCTCTCGGGAGGTGCTGGGCTGAACCCCTTGTAGACCCCTGCCAGCACCCCGAGATCGCGGGTGATGGCCAGGTAACTTCCCACACCAGGTAGGAACACCTGATAGGCTCGGCGATTCTTCCGACCCGTGCGTCGGTCAAGGAACTCAGGCTGGATCAGCTCGATCCGTACACCAGGTGTCAGCAGCAGTCGCCGGTAGCCAATCTGGTCCATGGCATGTAGAGCGATGGCTCGGGTGGAGGCTCGGTTGTCATCTGTCATCCGGGGCGCGTTGCCACTTGGGAGTAGGGCTCCTCCCTCGCTTCGCATGGCATCCTCGCTGTGCAACCGCTGGATCTCGTCGTAGTGAAACCGCAGTCCATACTCGACTTGGTGTTCCACCGAACCCGTCCTTGCTTTGAGCCGCAACGTGGTCTGTGCTCCTTGGGAGAGGAACCTTCGGTCGTTCGGCCCAAACAGCACGGTGTCATCCGTGCTCGTGGTGTTCGCCTGCCCTGTCAGCACCCCGTAGTACACCCGATTCCGCCCCACCGTCGGTCTCGCCAGCACGTCAAGAATCGACGCCCCTCCTAGAGATTTAACCCGGCTCCATACCCGATGAAGGCTATGTCGGTAGACCGTTGTCTCGGCAGAGAAGTCTCCTGGGTAGGTAGCCCGATGCGTGAGAGCGAGCTGGGTCCGATACCAGTCCATCCGATCGCTTCGGCTAGTGGCATAGCGACGGTAGGGGGAGGCTCGGAAATCCTCGTCGGTCAGCCCCAAGTAGGTTTCGTGGGAAACCTCGTCGGAGTAGCCCACCTTGAGCCACAACTCGTGGGAACCGGGGCCCCCTAGGTCGAGGGTTCGGCTCCCCTTGGCCATCCACTCGTTCCGAACAAATCCAGTGTTGGCCCCAGGGTTGCCGTCGATGGTCTTGAAGCCGCTGTTGGCCAAGCGCACACCCTCTATCAAAAATCCTGCTCTTTCGTCGCTGGCGCCGTAGGTCAGGTGCAATTTGGTGAAGCCGAACTGACCGATCCCAAGATCGAGCATCCCCTGGCGAGTTGCTGGGATCTCCCGAGTCAACAGGTCGATGGAGCCACCCACCGTCTGCGGGCCATGGGCGATGGCGGCTGGTCCCTTGACTACCCGCACCGCCCTCATGCGGGCCATCAGTGGGAAATAATAGGCCGCCGGAGCCGAGTAAGGGGCAGGCCCGAAAAGGACCCCATCCTCCATCAACGTCAGCTTCTTGCTCCGATCGGAGGCCGCGCCCCGGATTCCGATATTGGGCCGCAACCCAAAGCCATCCTCGCCACGCACGTACACACCTGGGACTGCTGTGAGAATCTGGTGAGGGTCGTCGTAGCGCTGACGGTCCAAGTGCTCCTTGCGGAGTACATGGGCCGAACCCGCCACACGCGACAACTTCCCTCCCAGTACCGTCACCTCGTCGGCAGGGGAAGGATGTGGCGGAGGAGGAGTAGCGGTGGGGTCTGGGGCGGCAACCTCGGCTTCCTGTCGGGGTTGTGGTGGCGGTATCGGCAGTGCATCGTTGGGGTCTGCCCGAACGGCTGAGGACCACAAGCCTGGAAGCAACACAAGACCAGCGAAGAGGGCGGCACGACGCATCCGGAACTCAGTCGTTGTCCCCGGAGACAAGCGAGGGAAGTTGGAGGCCGAGGACGAGAACCAGCTCGTTCTTCAGGAGGTCGGAGAAGGTCTTGACGGCGGTGTAAGCGCTCTTTACAGCATCCGGGTTCTGGGCAAGGGCAGCTTCGAGATCGTCAGGAGAGATAGCTTCCAGGGCCTGGATAGCCGCCTCGTTGGCTGCCACCAGTTGCTTCGCGAGATCCGGGGCTTCCCTGGTGCGAATCAACTCATCAAGACCACCTACACCGTCCTCGTTGCATCCCCGGAGAATCTTCTTGGCACCGCGCAAATTGGCGATCAAGTGCTGGCGAGAGCGCTTCGCATAGCGAGATTCCAAGGTTTCAGGGCAGGTACCGGTAGTACATTCTTTGAGTCCAAGGGGACGTCCGAGCTTCTGATCCTTGACCTCCTTGTCCACGTGAAGAACCAGAACCCCGGCAAGGGTGTTGAGCGCCACTTGAGCACTGGGGAAGGTGCCGTTTCCGGGGCCTGCCGTGGTCAACGTCCGGGGGAAATTTCCCTTGTCCGTAGCCCAAAGGTCCACTAGCTCCTGGGCGCGATGGAGTATGTCAGCAGCGACCGCCTTGGCGTAGGCTGCTTTTCGGTTTCGCAGTTCCTCGGGGCTCAGGGCCGCCCAGGAGCCGCTGGAATTGATGGAGGCCGTAGGGCCACAACCGTTGTCTGTACCCTCATAGAAGAGGAGGTATTCTAGGGCCGCCAGACCTCGAGCATTCACCAGGGAAAGCACAGGAAAATCGGGCTGTTGGTAGTTCTGGTTCACCAGGGTCTGCTCGACCACGCACCGAGAAACCAGGGGCCAGGAATACACTTCATCCCGGAGCCCCTGTCCTCCAGGCAATGTGACCGAGGAGGCAGGGCCGATGTGCATGGCTTCCTGCTCCTGCCATCGTTCCATGGCTGCGACCCAGGCCGCCTTCGCTTCCGTCCAGAGCGCCTCATCGCTCGGGTTTGCTGCAAGCTGCTCCGTGGCTGCAGCAAGACGCTGCGCTTCCGTCAAGAAGGCAGCGTAGCCTCCCTGGATGCAGATTCCTGCAAGTTCCAGGGTTTGCATCTCGCTCTGGGTCGGCGGTGTCGCGGTCGTCGAGGGGCGGGAGGTCGGCTCACTGCAGCAGAGCAGAGCTACTGCGGTAGCGAAGGCAAGACACGATCGCATGGAAGTTCTCAGGTCAGTAGTTGGTCTTGTAGCCCTCGATCTGTTGGGCCGTGAAACCATAAATTCCGGCGGTCTTTTGGAGTACCTGAAGCAGTTTGGGTGCTTCCGTAGCTGCCTCCGACACCAACTTGTACGATTTCACATCCCCTGGGGTTGCGTTGAGCAGCGCCAGCAACTCGTCGATCTGCGTGTCCGTGATCGTCCTAACCTCTGCAGGAAGCCCCTTGAAGCCATGGAGGAAGCCAACAGCTTCGCCATAACTGTGGAGACCGCCTGCCAGGGTATCGTTCGTTGCCGGTTCCGTCGTCAGCTTTTTCGCCGCATCGTTCAGGTAGTACACCACTGTGGCAAAATGGGATTGCTCCCACTCGGTCATCATCTGCCTCAGCGCCCCGGTGAACTCGGCTTTGCAAGCATCCCCCTTGGCCGCAGCTGCCTGGGCCTTGATCGCTGCAGCCTTGAATCGGAAGTAATGCCCTGGGTTCGTCGGATCCTTCGCATCCCGACGCTCGGCGTAGGAAGCCGAGAAAACATCCGGATGGTTCGGATCCTTGTCATCCCCGGGGAATGAGGGGTGTGCCCCGAAGATGGCAATCAGACGATCCACATCCGCAGCCCCTGTCGCCTCCGCCACCACCTTGCTTGCATGGTGGAAAAGTGCCGCTCCAAACGCACCCTTCTCGAAAGCTTGCCTCAGATCGGTTCCCTTCTCGTCAAAAATCCACTTGCCGAACAGCCCTCCCTGGCCCGACGGAGGATCGCTCGGGACGGCCTCCTTCCCAGCAGCCTCGGCAAAGGCTCCCAGTACTCCGTCGACATACCCCGCATAGTAGCTCGTCATCACCTCCTTGAGCGATGGATCTCCCGCCTCCAAAAGGGCCACCAGCTCTGCCTTCGTCGGCTTCTTGGTCAGATCCGCCTCCGCTTCCTTCATCAAGTTGTTCAACGCCTTCAGCTGCCCGATCACGGCCAGCTCCACCTTTGCGTTCGTCTCGAACGCTGCACCGTCGTAGCTGGTAGGGAGAACCAGGTCACATCCCGGCACGCCTCCCGTCCCCCCGTTGCCCCCTCCACTGCCGGCGTCGGAGCCTCCAGTGCCCGCTGTCCAACCACCTGCCCCCCCCTTGCTCCCTCCACTCCCAGCGGTGCTGTTCCCTGCAGTTTCGCCAGCACCCACGTGGTTCTCGGAGTCGTTCGTATCGTCTGCACACGCTGCCAGCAAACCAACCACCAAACCCATGACTGCCCAAGTTTTCTTCTTCATGTTGGGCTCTCTAGCACTCTTGATGGAAGTTGAAAATCATATTCATATCCAGGTCGAAGGGCTGGCGTCCGGGGAGGGGAGCAGCTAACAGGGGCGTTGCATGTGCGGCATCTTCGGGATTTTTGGCCATGAGGAAGCGGCGAACCTGACATACCTGGGGCTGCATGCGCTGCAGCATCGGGGGCAGGAGAGTGCGGGGATAGCCTCCTCCGACGGGCGAGGGCTCTATGTCCATCGGGAGATGGGGCTGGTGCAGGAGGTGTTCCCTCAAGCGGTGCTGGGAAGACTGGTGGGGAGTGCGGCGATTGGGCACGTTCGGTACTCGACGGCGGGGGGGAGCGGGATCAAGAACGCGCAGCCGCTGGTAGTAGATTTTTCAATGGGGTCGTTGGCTGTAGCGCACAACGGGAACCTGACCAATGCGGAGGGGCTCAGGAAGGAGTTGGAGGGGCGAGGGAGCATCTTCCAGAGCTCAGCGGACACAGAGACGATTGTGCATCTGATTGCGATTAGCCGAGGGCAGACGCTCGAGAAGAGGGTGGCGGAGGCGTTGGGGCAGGTGGAGGGGGCGTACTCACTGTTGTTTTTGATGCCGGATCGGATGATCGCTGTGCGAGATCCGTTGGGGATACGGCCTTTGTGCCTAGGAAAGCTGAAGAAGGGGGGGGCGCCGGTGATAGCGAGCGAGTCGGTGTCCTTTGATCTGATCGAGGCGGAGCTGGACAGGGAGCTTTCCCCCGGGGAAATGTTGGTGATGGACTGGGGCGGGGTAAGGTCGTACTTCCCGTTTCGACGAGAGGAGCGACGGGAATGCATCTTCGAACATGTGTATTTCTCGAGACCGGATACGAGGGTGGGGAAGGGGACGGTCTACGAGGTGAGGCGGCGCTGCGGGGAGGTGTTGGCACGGGAGGCTCCTGTGGAGGCAGACGTGGTGGTGGCGGTGCCGGACTCAGGGGTACCTGCGGCAATTGGGTTTGCCAGGGCGGCGGGATTGCCCTTTGAGGTGGGGCTCACGCGGAGTCACTACGTGGGTCGGACGTTCATTGAGCCGCAGCAGACCATCCGGCATTTTGGGGTGAGGCTGAAGCTGAACCCGGTGCGCTCGACCTTGGAAGGGAGGCGGGTGGTGGTGATCGACGACTCCATTGTACGGGGGACCACCAGCCGTAAAATTGTGAAGATGCTTCGGGATGCGGGCGCTCGGGAGGTTCATGTACGGATCTCTAGCCCGCCCACTCGATGGCCCTGCTATTACGGCATCGACACTCCGACCCGTGGCGAGCTGATCGCATCCAGCCACACGTCAGAGCAGATCGCCCGGTATCTGACCGCTGACTCCCTTGGGTATCTGACCTTGGATGGCCTCCAGCAGACGGTGGCAGAGGTCACTGGAGGAACAACGCCGGGGGGCTTCTGCCACGCCTGTTTCAGTGGAAGCTACCCCATCCCGTTCGCACCCACTCCTTCTAGCCGCCAGCTTCCCCTGCTATCCTAGGTACTTCGGCACATTGACAAAAACCTAAACCCCATGGTCTTGTGGGTTCCATCGATGGAAGGCCGCTACCTGCACGTACTCGCCGCGGGGCTTACTGATGTGGGGAAGGCCCGCCACCACAACGAGGACAACATCCTTGTGCGTCAGGATCTAGGTATTTTTCTGGTTTCCGATGGCATGGGAGGGCACAACGCAGGGGAGGTTGCCAGCGCACTGACCATCGCTTCGGTTCGGAATTTTTTTGAGGCAACCACATTGGAAGATTTCGCGGAGTCCGACTCCGAAGAGATCATGGCAGGGGCTCGTCGGGTGGCTGCTGCAGTCCAAAAAGCGAACCGTGATGTTCATGAGATCTCTACGACGCATCCCAAACATCGGGGCATGGGGTGTACCCTGGTGATGCTCTACTTGCAGCCTCCGGTGGTGCATATCGCTCACCTAGGGGATAGCCGTTGCTACCGGATCCGGGGAGGGAAGATCCAGCCGCTCACCCGAGATCACACCCTGATCAACGATATCCTCGCACTCAAGCCGGATATATCCGACGATGACCTGGCGCACCTGCCCAAAAACATCGTGACCCGTGCGGTGGGCATCGAGCCTACAGTCCAGTTTGACGTGCTCACCGAAGAGTTCGAATTTGGTGATATCTACCTGCTCTGCAGCGATGGACTCACGGGGATGCTCTCCGAGCCCAAAATCCTGGAAACCATCACCGAAACCCCCGATCCGGCCCAGGCGACTACCCGGCTCATCCAGCTCGCCAACGACGCGGGAGGGCTCGACAACATCTCTGCGGTGGTCCTTCGTCTCGATCTGATCGAAGACTCCAACCTCATTACCCAACCGCTTCCGGCTGCGCCTTCCGTTTCGGCCGAAGTGCCCGCTGCCGCCAGCACCCCCATAGCTCCTGCAGAAGATCTTGTTCCTGCGGAGCCTTCCGCACCTCCCTCCGAACCGGTCGCTCCCGCTCCATCCCACGTATCCTAAGCTGAGAGGGGCTACGGTGAAAGAGGGCTCTCCCACCCTAGCTCGGGGAAAACGAGGACAGGTTCCCCGGCCCTGGCGTTGCCCTACCGACCTCTCATGCTTGTATGTTGATCCCTCTCCTGGCTACCGTTTCGAGTGGTGGCCGCCATTGCAAGCGTCATCGACCTGCTGGCGAAGCCTTCGTCGCGACATTCTCTGCAAGCCAAGAATCTTCCCGGTCCAGCGAAAGCCGGCGATCTCGGTGCCAGGTGGCGGCGGTTCCGTCGTCGCGCCTCTGGGGCCCGTCGTGGCGCCCGTGAGCGCCCCGTCGGCGCAGGTCTGCCAGTGGGGCCCGTAGGCGTGGTGGTCGCCTGCGGCGCGCAGGTGGGCGCCGTGGGCGCGGCCTTCTTGGCCAGGTACTCCTCCGCACGTTCCCGCGCGATCAGGTACACGTTGTCTGCGATCTCGATGTCGGCTGCCGCCAGGGGGCGCTTGAAGATGAAAGGCTCGTAGCTCCCATCCGCCGCCTTGCTGACGTAGGCGATCGTTCCGGCATCGAGCCCGCGCGAAATGGTGTCCTTGACCGCGTCAGGCTTGAGCAGGCGAGGGAACCTCGGCGAGGCGTAGAACGCATCTCGCACCGACTTGGTGCTCCACTCCGGCAAAGCCGGCGGCCAGTACCGCGTTAGGAAGTTCGGGCTCACGCTGTCGACGACAATGTCCTCTTGCGTGGGGTGCGAGAGGATCAGGTCGACGAGTGAGCTTGCCGCGCTGGAGTGGACGAGCCCGAGATCGATCTTCCTCAGGCTGTTGTCCTCGGCGAGAAGGAACACGTTCTTGTAGGCGCGCCAGACAGCTTCGCGCAGGTCGCGCTCGGCAAATTCAGGCGTGGACTGACGTGCGAAAGTCAGCAGATCGTTGACGATAGCGTTGGCGCGACTGGCGTTGTCGCGGATGTTGGTCAGCTGTTCACGGACGAAG
>JANWXX010000153.1:0-4083 GCA_025057345.1 Polyangiaceae bacterium
GAGCCCCGGTGCGCTCCTCCCGGCGCAGCCGCTGCACCTTGGCCGGCTTCCAAGAGAGATCCGCTGGGTCAACTACCCTCGGCCCCAACACCGAGGGGCGGCCGCACAGGTGGACTTCTCTATCCCGCTGCCCCACTACCACGAACCGTTCCCCTCCCTCCTCGATCACTTGCACTAGAGATTTCCCAGGGGCCGTGGGTGCCCCTGTGGTATCCGCCTCCCCGGCGAACAGGACCATCGGTGCCCCCGGCTTCAGTGGCCCCGCCACCAGTGTCACCCAGGTAAGTTCTCGGGTCTGGTCTGGAACCACCGCTTTCACTACTGAACGTCGCCCTCCGATCTCGATGACTTCCAGCTTCGCCTCCCCCAATCCTTGCCGAAACTTCTCCGGCACCCCGAGATCAAGGCTAGTTGCACATGACCCACCTGCGCACGATCCTGCCCACAGCGAGCCCCCCCGGACCTCGACCGTAAGGGCTTGCTGCCCCGAGCGGGCCGGCACTTGGAGACTTCGGGGGGCAGGCTGCGCAGAGACTCCAGCTGAGAGCAGCAACGTAGCCAGGAGCAACCTCATCATCAAGGAGCCTCTTTTCGGGAGGCAGAGGCTCGATCCTCCCGGTCGAGAAAGCGCTCAAGCCCCTGACCTGGGGAGGTCGGATTCTTCCGGAACCAGCGGATCAGCGGCAACCTCCAATCCTCCCCAAAGGAGGGGGAAGCATCCTGCTTCTCGAAAAGGAAACCAGAGCCTCCAAAGTAGGTGTAATCGGTGGCGACAACAGTATAGCGGGCTTCAGGGTCGAGAGGACGGCCATCGGCGAGGATCCATCCCCCCCCGGGGCGGCGCTTAACACCAGAGACATGACCCCGGCAACACTCGAGGTTCCGGAGAAGCTGGGCGCCGGTGAGACGGAGGGTGACGAGCTGGTTGTCAAAGGGCAGGACCGAGTAAAGTGAGCTTAGGGTGATAGGCCCCTTAGGGATCGACTGTCGGGTGCCGAAGCGGTTGAGGATGACCACATCAGCGCCAGTCCCTTCACGCCACCGATCGGTGAGAAAATTGACTAGGGGCGGGGTGTCCGGGTCGAGATCCTCTCCGACGTAGCCGATGACCTCCCCCAGCGCCTCATCGGTTTTTTTCTGCCAGCGGGCCACGAGGCGGGTAAGGCCATCATCCGGCTCCACTGGGGGCCGCTCTGTCTCGGGATAGAGGAGGTCGATCAGCTCTGCACGGGAAGAGAGCACGCGCTCTCGGGGAGGACGCTGCGGGTCAACGACTAGGGTGACTCGCGCGTATTTCTGGAGGAACGCTCCGGGTTCGACGATCGGAGTAGCAAAGACTTGGTCAAGCACGGCACGGTGACAATGACCTCCCCCCACGAAACCAAGGCGCCACTCCGGGTGGCGAGCGACGATGGGGCGCAGCTCTGCAACACAGACGTGGCCAATCACCACCACCGCATCAGCCCCGGCCTGGTAGACTTCCGGGATGACTTGGGTCAAGGCCTCCTCCTCACTACCGAATTCGAGTCCTTGATAATTGTCCCGTAGACCAACTCGTGGGGTGTCCCGGGTACTAAGGCCAACGATGCCCAGGGTGATTCCCTGGCGCCGTACCAGGAGATACGCCCGGGTGACACCGTGTCCCGTCTGAGTCTGTACGTTGGCTCCCAGGTAAGGGATGCCCTGAAGCTTCGCGTTCTTCTCGAAGCTATCCCGTCCGAAATCGAGTTCGTGATTCCCCAGGGCGCTGGCCACATAGCCCATGGCCTGCAGGGCCTCCGCCGCAGGCTCACCCCGGAAGTAGCTGGAGATCGCCGGGCCCGTCCAGTTGTCCCCGCCAGAGAGCGCGACAGTGGAGGACCCCTCGCAGGTCTCGGCAATCGAGGGAACGCAATGCTGTTCGTAGGCCCTCCACCGTGCTAGTAGCTCCGCCAGACCACCGCGGGTTTTCCCTTTCTCTGTCACCGGAGCGATCCAGCCGTGCTCATCGGAGGTGTAGAGTAGGCGCAGCGTAACCGGAGAGGCCACAGCGTTTGTGGCCGACGAGGGGGGAGATGGGGGAGCTGCCGGTGGAGGAGCCGCAAAGCAGGCGCCAAGGAGTGCTGGCCCCCAGGCACCCAGAAGGCTCCTGGCCAGGAAGTACCGCGGCTTCACTTCTTGTTGTTCCCCTGGGGAGGTTCGAGATCCTCTGCGAGGTAGCTGAGGATCACCTCGTCGAGCGATTTCTCGCTCACATCGTCGCCGAAGAGGTAACTTCCCTCCAGAGGCTGGTGAACATTGAGGGAGGGACGGGCCACCGCATGGCGCCCGGAGGCAGAAGAAGTTCGATTGGACACCGTTCGGAACGAAGAGCCCGACTCATGGACAGGGCCGGTTTCACGGTAGGTAGTGGACGAGTGTTCAGGCCGAACTTCCCGGTAGTTGCCCTCCGGTCGGATTGAGTTGAGCACATTGGGCGGAAGATGCGGCAACTCGGAGGCGAAGGGCAAGTGCCTCCCTGGCAGAGACGACCTAGACCGGGATGAGATGGGTGGTAGCGAAGGTGGACGCACCGACGGAGCAGGCGGTACAGGGGAAGCTAGCGGGTTTGTGGGAGCCGCAGGAGGAGGCCCTGGGATTGAGGAAGGGCGAGGTGGGGCTGATGAGGAGGCTGCCGCAGAAGGGGTAGGTGGGGTTGGGACAGCCGTCGAGGAGGGGCGTACCTGGGAAGACGAAGCCGTGGCAGGAGGCGGAACCGAGGAAGATGGTATGGAAGGAGGTGGGGCGGGAACCGCTTCCGAAGCAGGAGCAGGAGATGAATGGGAAACCTGGGCGTCTTCCGGGGAGAGAGAGCCGAAGTGCTTCAGGATGATCTCATCGAATTCGCCATTGCGCAGGGCCATGAACATGGCCTTGTGCTGCTCCTTCATCATCTTGCGGACGATCTCTCCCATGTCCTCCTGGCCGAGGTACTCGGCGTAAGAGGTCTTGGTAGTCTTCAGAATACGCCCCCCATCCATAAAGAGATGGGTGATGATGTGAGGGTGACGGATACCGGAGTCTTCCGTTTGCACATGGAAGACACGCCCCTTGTGCCGGACGTTGTTGTTGAAACCAAGGAGAGGAGAGGGTGCTTTCGGCAAGCGGAACCCCGACGAAAAGAGTATAACACAAAGGTGAGCTTACTCTACACTGCAGATGCTAGGGATAGATCGTGTCTGCAGGGGCCATCCAAGAAGGCCAGGTGTTCGACAACCACTTCCGCATCCAGAACCTGCTGGGCCGTGGCGGGATGGGTGAGGTTTGGCGAGCCATCGACATGCGCACCCAACAGCCTGTGGCGATCAAGGTTCTCCTAGAGAAGGCGGCACGCAAGCGAGATTTGGTGGCACGCTTCGAGCGAGAGGCCAAGATCACGGGACAAATCCATAGCCCCTACATCTGTCCCCTACTCGACAGCGGCAGGGCCAGCAGCGGCGAGCTCTACCTAGTGTTCGAGATGCTGGAGGGGGAGAGCCTGTCGGACCGGCTCCGAGTCGAGCCGCAGCTCGACTTCGACGAAGCAGCTCGCTACTTGGACAATGTGCTCGAAGGGCTGATCGCTGCCCATGCGGCGGGGGTAGTGCATCGAGATCTCAAACCAGCCAACATCTTCTTGACCCGCACCCAGGGGGAAACCCGAGCGGTGATCCTCGACTTCGGCATCTCGAAGCTGCTCCGCCGGAACCGAAGCGGCGATGAGGCGAGCCTGACTACCTTCGATGCAACACTAGGCTCCTTCGCCTATATGGCACCTGAGCAAGTGCGGGGTGCAGCCAGAGCGGACGAGCGAGCCGACATTTACGCCGTAGGGGTAGTGGCCTTCCGTATGCTTACTAGCCGCCTCCCCTTCGAGGGCGACAATGCCACCTCGCTTCTCATGGGCAAGATGGGGCTTGACCCGCCAACGCTCGGCCAGGTAACCGGGCAGCAGTGGCCCTCCTCCATTGAGCAGTTCATTGCTCGCTCCCTGGCACGCCACCGAGAAGCACGGTTCGCTACGGCTCAGGAAGCCCTTGAAGCTTGGCGGGCCATCCAAGCCCGTTTCGAGGAGGCACGCGCTCG
>JANWXX010000153.1:4093-10388 GCA_025057345.1 Polyangiaceae bacterium
TCCCCCGAGCGCCCTAGTATGACGCAACCCCCTTGCACCCGACGCCATGACGTGGCTTGCACTCGCTACGCCGGCCCGTCGCCGAGCGCACCGAGAGGTTGCCATGCTGGAAGAGAAGCTACGCGAGTGCTTGACCTTCGACGACGTACTGCTGGTGCCTGCGTACAGCGAGGTACTCCCTCACGAGGTGGAGGTCAGCTCTCGGCTGACCCGCGAGCTGACCTTGCCGATCCCTCTGGTAAGTGCCGCGATGGATTCGGTGACCGAGGCGCGTACCGCCATCGCCATGGCTCGCGAGGGTGGGATTGGAATCATCCACAAAAATTTCTCTCCCGAGGAGCAGGCTCAGGAGGTCGACCGGGTCAAGCGCGCCCAAAGTGGGATGATTGTCAGCCCGGTGACCTGCTCCCCTGGTGAACTGCTTCGCGATGCCCTAGCCATCATGCAGCGGGAGAATATCTCCGGCCTCCCGGTGGTGGACGAGCAGGGCAAACCTGTCGGTATCCTGACTGCGCGAGACGTCCGTTTCGAGCGGAACCTCGACCAGCCGGTTTCTGCCCTGATGACCCGCAAGCTGGTCACAGTTTCTCCTGGTGTCTCCAACGAGGATGCTAAGGAGCTGCTCCACCGCCACCGGATCGAGAAGCTTCTGGTCGTCGAAGGCGACCGCCTCGTGGGCCTTATCACCATCAAGGATCTTCTCCAAGCAGAACTCCATCCCCGTGCCAACAAGGATACTCGTGGTCGCCTACGGGTTGGAGCCGCCGTTGGCCCAGGCCGCGATCGAGACGAGCGCGTCGATGTCCTCCTCCACGCTGGCGTGGACGTTCTCGTCGTCGACACTGCTCATGGTCACTCGAAGAATGTCCTTGAGAGTGTACGCGCTATCAAGAGCCGTTATCCCAGCGTCCAGGTCATCGCTGGTAATGTAGCTACCGCCGAGGCAACTGCTGCTCTCATTGGCGCAGGTGCTGACGCGGTCAAGGTAGGCATAGGGCCTGGATCGATCTGTACAACCCGTGTCGTTGCGGGAACGGGGGTTCCTCAGATTACGGCGATTGCGGACTGCGCAAAGGTGGGTGACGAGCTTGGGGTGCCCATCATCGCCGACGGGGGGATCAAGCATTCCGGTGAGGTTGCCAAGGCCATTGCCGCGGGTGCCTCCAGCGTCATGATTGGCTCTCTCTTCGCCGGTACCGACGAGGCCCCCGGAGATCTGATACTCTATCAGGGCCGCTCTTACAAAATGTACCGTGGCATGGGCTCCCTAGGAGCGATGCGCCGTGGTAGCAAAGATCGCTACGGCCAGGGGGGTACCGCCGATGAGAAATTGGTCCCAGAGGGCATCGAGGGTCGCGTTCCGTACCGTGGCTCCCTCTCTGCGATCCTCTACCAGCTCGTCGGCGGCCTGCGGGCAGGCATGGGCTATTCAGGCTGCCCCAACATCGAAACCTTCCGCAAGAATGCCCGCTTCGTCCGCATTACCCAAGCAGGCCTCCGAGAGAGCCATGTCCACGATGTGATCATCACCGAGGAAGCCCCCAACTACCGCACTACCTGATCCCTTCGCCGGTTGCAGACGTTACCCTCGTGGGGATGGGGATACGAGAGGCATCTCGCCACAGCCGACTGATATCGTAGCCCTCCCGCGCTGCTTCCCGGAAGACGTGGACCACAACATCCCCAAAATCGACCAAAACCCAATTGGCCACCGGGAGCCCTTCCACGGAAAGCGCCTTCAGCTTCTTCTTTTGCCGGAGTTCCTCCTCAACCCCTTGCACCAAGCTAGCTACGTGCCGGTCAGAAGTCCCTGTCATCAGCACCAGCAAGTCAGCGTAGTCGATGTGACTGCATACATCGAGGATCTCCACATCCAGAGCTTTCTTGTCGAGACCAGCCTGGGCGGCTAGGAGAGCAACCTCCCGGGCCTGTGGTGAGGCGCTACGCCCTTCGAGAGGAGGAAGATGAACGGCAGTAAGCGCCAGCTTCTTCTCGGTTTTACGGGAGCGCTTGCTCGGAGCAACCTTCTTCTCCCCTGATATTTTTTCCGCGAGCTTTCTGGCACCACGAGGGGGGCCAACCCGGGTCGACCGTGGGCGCTTGGTCGTGGTGCGAGTCGAGGATGAGCACGGAGAGGTCTTGCGGTTCGTGGTAGATTTGGTCGTGGCCAAGGGGAGAGTTTCCGAGGTGGAGATTCAAAAGCCCTGGTCGGGAGAGGTAGGACGATCGGGCACCAGCGCCCGGAGGATATCCATGGTGTTCAGGAGCCTCACCAACCGGTTTCCCTCAATGACCAACAAGCGGTGAACCTCCCGAGTGACCATGACCCGTACTGCTTCCCGAAGCAAAGCGCTACTGGAAAGAGCGAGCGCCTCCCAAGTCATGACCCCTTCGACACGTCCTCCTTCCCCTCCAGCCCCAGGGATTGGGCTTTGACGTCGACTCCCTCGTGGATGACGTCGGCCCTTCCCCTCCAGCCCCGGGGATTGGGCTCTCGCTCAGCTTCTCTCCCTCGTGGAGCACGTAGTAACGAGCCACTGCGGGGGAGGTGTCTGCAGGTGAACGATGGAATCGTGAACGGTGACGACCCTAAGAAGACGCCCCTGATCATCCACAACCGAAGCACTGCTCATGTGCTGCTCGGCAAAGAGCTGCCGGGCTGCAGCCAGGCTGGTGTTCCGAAAGAGCGCACCGAGTACGCGAGTCATGTGGGAGCGCACCAGGCCATCGGAGGATCCACGGAAACTATCCTTGGCAAGGAAACCACCTTAGGGCAATGCACTACTCACCACCTCCAAACCGCTGCGAGCGTGCCACCAGCACTAGCCGAGCGCAAGCCTCTGCATCGCTAGCAGCGTCGTGGTGCCTGAGTGGGAGCCCGAAGCGCTGGCAGAGGGAGGGCAGGTTGGCCTGGGGTACCCCCCAGAGGCGCCTCGCCATCTGCATGGTGCACTCCATCTCCAGCGACGGTATGGGGATGCCATAGGTGGCGCAGCAGGCCTGGAGCACCTTCCGGTCGAAGCCCGCATTGTGCGCAACCAGGTAGGCCACCCCCTCCAGCAAGGGAGCCAAGCGAGGCCACAACTCACCGAAGGTGGGCTGGCCCGCCACCATCTCCCAAGTGATCCCGTGGACACCAGTATGGAGCATCCGTCGCCGAGGTGGTCGGATCAACCAGGCAACTCGGCGAACAATTCGGTCCTCCTCCACCCGCACCAGGGCTACTGCACAGGCGCTGTCCCGCCCATGGTCTGCCGTCTCGAAATCGATGGCCACGAAGGGCTCCCCAGGGGCACCAGGGAGCCGAGAGGATCCCTTCTTCGAGCGACCTCCCCGAGATGCAGGAGGCAACAAGGCGAAGGTTTCCTCCGGCAACGACAAGGCAGGATGAGGTACGGGAGGAGAGGCCGGCAACGGAGCGGTATCCTCTGCAGCATGCTGGCAAGACAACCCAGGACCAGGAGGAGAAGAGAACGACCCTCCCGCATACCCTAGCAGCGCAGAGGTACGCTCCTGCCGGGTGAGTGACTTAAAGCCCAGATCGGAGGCCAGCATCTTGAGCTCCACATCCGAGAGCTGTTCGAGGACAAGGGGTAGGTTGAAGGAACGCTGATCACGGATGGCATTGATGATGGCGTAGGTGTGGCGCTGCTCCAGCCCTTCAAGGCCGAGGGCGGAGGCGATCCGAAGCAGAGCCCCGCGAGAAGCGAGAGCGAAGAGGCGGCTCTTGAGATGAGCAAGCGGGTCAACCGACACGGGAGCGATCAATTGGGAGAAGAGGAACCTATCCGCTCGCCCAAGCCGAGCAGGAAGCCAAGCTGCCAACTCGAAGCAAGCCCTTCGGACCTGCCATCGTTGGGGCGAACCTGACCATAGAAGTGGCGTCCCGTCACGCAGAAGGCGAATTTGCCCTGGACCCCGCACAAGAGGCCCTCACTGGTCCACACAGGGCGACCCTGCCCCCGGAGAGGAGAGATCGCCCGGACATCCCAGGAGAGGAAGGTGGACCGGGTGTAGAGAAGGCTGTAGATCGCGGGGGTGATGCTGTGACCCAGGCTGCGGGAGGCCCCTTCTGGGTTGTAACGCCCAAGGAGTGTGTAGCCCAGACGTCCTCCCAGCTCGAACCCTTGCTCATTGTAGAGGGAACGGAACCCCAGGTGAGCTCGAGGAAGCTCTAGGAGGGAATGCCAAACTGTAGGCGTCCTGAGCACGGCCAGGTCCATACCCCACCAGCCCCAGACTACCCAGGTCCCCCGAGCAGGAGCCCCAGCAATGAGATCCGACTGGAACCGAAGCTCCCCCATAGTTCCCTGATGGGGACGCCCCCCAACGAGAGCGTCTAGCCGGAAGCGACCGTCGCCAGTGACCAAGGGAACGCGCAGACCAACTTGGGCCCCCTGGCTTGCCCCCCGTGCGGCCCCCCGATCCTGCCCTCCTCCCATATCTATCCCAAGGATCCCCATACCTTTATCCTTGGGTGATTCGGAAGCACCAACGTCCCGGGGAAATAGGAGCATCGACAGCAGCAGCCCCCCCCCTGACCAACGAGCATCTGACCTCCTCCTCGTAACGTGACCAGCGAGCATCTGACCTCCTCCTCGTAACGTGCCGACCTCCAGACCAGAGCGCAAGAACACTCCAGACTCCTCACCCGTCCTTTTTCTCCACGGGACGTTGGCCCCCGGCCTACTAGGGTCCGACCCCCGCCGTGGTTGCTGATCATACCTCTCCTCCCTGGAAGCCATAGCCCAGATGCTCGGCATCCAGGGATGCACATCACTCCCTTCGAACCCGTCCGAAGGCTGAGCGTTCGTCCCTCCACGCCTCCTCATCACTCCCCTCACTACAGGAGGATCTCCAACACCTGAACCCCCTTTTCAACCTCAGTTCAGCGCACTGCATGCACACCTGCCCAACACACCCTGCGACGATGCACGAAGCGCGCAAACATCAACCCAACTTCTGGTAGCTGCGGGAAGCCTGCGCAACAGACACGCGGTAGGTGCGCAACCCATGGCATTACCCCCCGTCCCGCAAGGTGCTCGGGAGCACTGCCCACAGGGATCGCACCGCCGATCGCATCGCTTTCATCGCCTTGCCTGCATCCCCATAACCCGCTGCCTCCGCAACCTCACTCCACGAGCGTCCTTCAAGCCAGCGCGCTCGCAGCAGGGTAGCGGTACGACGGTCAAGCAAGGTGAGTTGCTCCTCCCACGAAGCAACCCAACGACCAAAAACATGACCCATGGTATCCGCAGGACGTGCGCTCTCCAGGTAAGCTGCTACCGCCGCCTCCAGAGCATCCGGGGCAAGAGGTACAGGAGCCGGGAGCCCTTCTTGAAGCGCCTGTTGGAGTTCCTGATCCAGCGGAAGTCCCTCCGCAGCGAAGGCCCGCAGCTGCCATGGGAGATTGCGAGCCAGCTCTGTCTCCAGCGCCTTGACCAGCGCATGCGCACGATGCGACACTGGGCGGATCATCACCGCTGCCGGCTCGCCGGTCCGCGCCCCTCGGGACGCACCGACCCGTACAAGCCGGTATCCAAGCGCCCTGCGGAACCGGATCACCTCCGGGGTGGCTCCGAAGATAGTTCCAAAGGCGTCCACAGCGTAGCTAGCGTGAATCTTCTCCACCAGCCGGCTCGCCAGCCCTCGCCTCCGATACTCCGGGTGCACTGCGATCCGAACGCTCCTGACAAAAGTCAGTTCCCCTGCTTCCACCGCACCGCTATGGCAAATCAACGTATCCGGTAGCGCCTGCCCCTGGGGCCTCCCCTCTCCGCGCGCCATCTTCCGGCATTGTGCTGCCGTCAGCCCCCCCTCCCTCGCCACCAGGCTTACGGCCAAGACTTGCCCTCCTTCAATCAGGGCATGGACCGCAAGCTCTGGCGCATCCAATAGGTGCGCCAGATCCCTCGGACGGGTCCGGTAGTGAGAATGTACCAGCAGCCCAAATACTTGGCGTAGCAACGATTCATCCTCGACCAGCGCAAACTTATCCTCACCCGAATAGACCACTTGCTTCAGCTCCCCTTGATACCTTCCCTCAGATGGGAAGCTAGGAGAAGGAAAGTCCTCCAACAAGAGTGCCCTCGCCACCAGTGCTTCTAGTGGATCCCCCGGATCGAAGCGGATTGGCTGGCGCAGGGTGATCTCCTTCAACGGGCGCCCTTCGGAACGGACCCAGGCCAGAAAACGGAGCACGAATCCGCGTCCCGTCCCCTCGTAGCCTCGGCAGGTGGTGGCAAAAGCGAGCGTAGCCCGGGGTGCAAGCCGAGTGACCCGCTGGAGCCACGGC
>JANWXX010000154.1 GCA_025057345.1 Polyangiaceae bacterium
CTCCCGCTGAAGCACGGGTGCTCCCGCCTCATCTCGGACCCAAGCGCCCCCGTCCGGCTCATAGGGAGGCTCCCCCCCCTGGTACACCGGCATGGCGACTCGGGAGGTGTAGACACAGAAGGTGTCAAAAACTTCTTCAGGCACGAACGGTTCGAAGACAGGTCGGGGGCGTGCGATGGCATCGGCGTAGAAACGGGCCATCTCCCGCGTCGGATCGCCGGTGACGAACACAGTAAGCCCAGCTACCTCACGAGCAACTATCCCTTGCGCTGCTAGAGTGTCGAGAGCTTGCCGATAGCGTTCGAAGGCAGCCTCCCCCAGAGCCGCCGGACGCCGACCTGCAGCGAGTTCGGCCATGGGAAGTGAGACACCCAAGGGGGCCCCGGAGGCATCCCCCAGCGACCGGAGCACTACCGCCGCGTAGGTTGTGGAAGGCCGCAAAGGCATCCCCTGGAGCGGTAGCAAGGCCAGCAGATTGGGAGCACCAAAGGGGCCGCCGTCTTCCAAAAAACGAGCGTCGACCGGGCGGCGCTTTCCTCGCTCGGGGCTTGATGGATCCACGTTGATCAAGAAGACCTTGGCGTCTTCGGATACCGTCGCCTGTAGAGAAGGCAAGCGAGTGGGGTCGAGGGGAGCCGAGAGGGGGAGGAAAATGGCAGAGGTAAGGCCAAAGCCGTCGGCATCTCGGCTGAGGAGACCCAGGATCTTGTCGAGAAGCTTACTGGAGCCAGTACCCGGGAATCCAGAGAGATCCGGCCGACCATCCGGGTGGCGACGATGCTCCCCTGGGAAGGGTGCGTCGAAGAAGCCCGCTCCAAACTGAAGCAGAACCTGGGTGCCGGGCACAGCCTGAGGGAGGGGTAGATCAGGAGCTACCTCGTCGCTGCAGGCGAGGAGGGCGAGGAGAGCGAAGGGACGGAACCTTCGCACCATGGAACTCACCCACTCCAACCAATGTCAACGAAAGTAAGATCGTCAGCAAGGGGGAGGCCGTTGAGGAATTGCTCAAGCACCATGGTGAGGAAGACGCCGAGGGGTTTCTGGGCAGCGACAGCACAGCGAAGAGCTTCAAGGAGGCGCTCCTCGCCGAAGGGTTCGTTGGCAGCGTTGAAGGCTTCGACAGCGCCGTCGGTGTAGAGCGCGATGTGATCACCACGGAGGATCTGGTGCGTCCACTCAGGGAACTCGACATCCGCCATCAAGCCGATGAAAGGTCCACCGGTTTCCAGCTCACGGGAGGTGTTGCCACGGACAAGACAAGGTGCGGGGTGCGCTGCAGAGGAGAAGCGGAGGAGCCCGAGCTTGAAGTCGAAGTCAGCACAGATCGCAGTGAAGTGGACTGAGAGGTGGGTGAAATGGGTTGCCATGCGTTGGTTGAGGGCTGTGAGAACCTGGGCAGGCCCACCGGCCTCGCGCTTGACCAGCTCGTACTCGCTGGAGATAAGCACGGTGGTGAGGGAGGCCTTGACGCCGTGGCCGGTGGCATCCGCCACGAAAACCCGGAGTGTGCCATCAGGGAGAGGGAAAACCTGATAGAAATCCCCACCCACCAAGTCGAGAGGGCGATAGATCACCTCAGTGACGACACCAGGAATGTAGGGCGGGTGGGTGAGGATGCGCTGTTGGAACTCACGAGCTTGAAGCAGATCCTCCAGAAGGTCTCCTCGCTGATCAGCTCGCTCGAAAGCTGCTAGGAGGCCACCACGACGCCGGGCGTAGTAGAGGTCACGGAGGGCTTTCTCCTCCGCGTCGTCCACCAAGGTGAAGCGCAGGCGCACGGAAGAACCAAGCTGAACCCGGTCACCATCGCGGAGGACCACCGCATCTTCGACGCGGATATCATTGACATAACTGCCGTTCTTGGAGCGCGCATCACTGAAGATGTACTCCTCTCCAACATGCATTAGATGGGCATGGAGCCGAGAGAGGTTCACATCGTCGAAGCGGATGTTGCACTCCGGAGAGCGCCCCAAAGTCACCACGTTCTGGTTTGGAATGGAGATCACCTGGCCTGCCTCCTCGCCTCCGACAACCGTGAAGATTGCCTTGCGGGGGGTATCCCGCACCTGCACCTTGGCGACAAAGGTTTCTCGACCTGCGTCGAACTTGGTCCCCAGGTTCTTCGCTGTGGTTGAGGTCGAATTGTCATGTTTGCCGGAGTTGCCCGACATCCCTGGGGTCACCTTGCAAGCGAGAGGAGGAGGCGTGCTGCCTTTGTCTGGAAACCGCAGCATAGCTCAGCTTGAGATCGATGTGCGGGCAACTATCTCTCGCCCATCCTCGATCAACCGAGCTAGGTGCTCCTCCCCCAGGAAACTCTCGGCATAAATCTTGGAAATGTCCTCTGTACCCGAGGGACGCACAGCAATCCAACCGCTGTCCGTGGAAACCTTAATACCGCCTATCTCCGCTTGGTTCCCAGGGGCTCGGGTCAGGCAAGAGCGGATGGGCTCCCCGCCGATGGAGTCCCTCCCCAGCGCCCCCGCTGTCAGCTGCTTGAGACGGGCTTTCTGCTCCGGAGTCGCCGGGGCATCGATGCGCCGGTAGTGGGGCCTCCCTAGAACCCCAGCAAGCCGCTCGTAGTGTTGATGGGGATCTGCTCCGGTGACCGCAAGGATTTCCGCAGCCAGCAGCCCCAAAAGGATCCCATCCTTGTCAGTAGTCCACACCCCCCCATCACGCCGGAGGAAGGAAGCTCCAGCGCTCTCCTCTCCACCAAATCCCAGTGCCCCGCTCTGCAGCCCGTCGACGAACCACTTGAACCCCACCGGAACTTCCACCAGCCTGCGCCCCAAGCGATTGCATACCCGGTCGATAAGCCCGCTGCTGACCAGGGTCTTCCCCACAGCTGCTCCCGCAGGCCACCCCGGCCGGTGGGTAAACAAATAGTCAATGGCCACAGCCAGGTATTGATTGGGGTTCATAAGACCCCCGGAGGGAGTGACGATCCCGTGGCGATCAGCGTCCGTATCGTTCCCGAAAGCTACTGCGTAGGAGTACCGAAGCTCCACCAGCGTGCTCATGGCCCAGGCAGAAGAGCAATCCATGCGGATCTTCCCATCGTGGTCCTGGGGGACGAAGGCAAACGTCGGATCGCGCCGGGGTTCCACCACCGTCACTTCCAACCCCAAACGCTCCGCCACAGGCCCCCACACTTCCAAACTTGCTCCCCCCAGCGGATTCACTCCCATCTTCACCCCAGCCCTCCGGATCGCCTCCACATCCAACACTGAGGGGAGCTCCTCCACGTAAGGCCCCACGTAGTCATACTCCTTCACCGTAGCCGCTCGCCTCGCCCGCTCGTAGGGAATCCGCCTCACCCCCCGGTTCTCCTCCCTCAGCAGCATATTGGCCCGCTCCTCGATCTTGCGGGTGATCCCGGTATCCGCTGGCCCCCCATGCGGTGGATTGTACTTGATCCCTCCGTCCTCCGGTGGGTTGTGGGAAGGCGTCAACAGCAAGGCATCGGCCAGTCGCTCCCTCTTCCCCGCATTGTGCCGAAGCACGGCCCGAGAAACCAGGGGAGTCGCCGTCAGGGTTCGCTCCGGCGCCACTAGGGTTTCCACCCCGTTCGCTGCCAGCACCTCCACTGCCGTCCTGAGCCCCGGAAGCGACAGAGCGTGACTATCCATCCCTAGAAAGAGAGGCCCGGTGGCCCCCTCCTCGCCCCGGAGCTCACACACCGCTTGGACAATAGCCAACAGGTGAGCCTCATTGAAGGAGCGCCGGAATGCAGATCCCCGATGCCCTGAGGTTCCAAAGCTCACCCGATGACTTGGTTCGGCTGGATCGGGTGCCTCTGTGTAATACTTCGTCACAAGCTCGGCAGGGTCGATGAGACGGTCGGGAGTGGGGAATTTTCCGGCCAACGGATGCACAGTCATGGGGCTATGGTGGCACAAACTCGGGCTGGAGCCTCGCCGAACCGTTTGCTCTGTGGCTTCCTCGTGAACAACAATCGCAGACGGCCCTATGACCCGAGCGGAGCGCTCCTTCCTTGTGCTCGACATCGAAACCATTCTCGATCCTGAGCTCCCCCTACCGCAGCCCCTCACGGAGGGGTCGGCCCTGCCCCCCGCTCCCTTTCACCAGATCGTTGTCGTAGGCGTCTGCTGGATGGACCAGAACTACACCGCCCAGCGCTTCGGTATCCTGGGAGAGGGCAAGAGCGAGGCGGGCATGCTCGGCGACATCACCCGCTTTCTGGAGGAACGACGGCCAGACATCGTAAGCTGGAACGGCCGAGGCTTCGATCTACCCGTCATGGCTGCTCGCTGTTTGCGCCATGGTATCCGATTCACCCACTACTATGCCATTCGCGATACCCGCTTCCGCTTCTCCCCCGACGGGCACTTCGACGTGATGGACTACCTGGCAGACTTTGGCGCCGCCCGCCCTGCCCGCCTCGATACCGTGGCGCGCCTTATCGGTCTCCCTGGAAAGATCGGTGTCGACGGCAAGGACGTGGGGCCTCTGATCCATGCCGGGAAACTTGCCGAGGTCCAAGCGTACTGCTTGGGTGATGTGTTTCAAACCACCGCAGTCTTTCTCCGGCTCCAACTCGTTCGAGGCATCCTCGATATGGCTCGCTACAAGGAGGCCATGACCACGCTGCTGGACCGCGGTGCCGCGGACCCTCGTCTCTTGTCCGTGGTCAATGCTTGCAACCGCAAGCGCCTACTCCTCGAAGGATGATCTGCTTCGTACTGCTGTTCCTGCTGCTAAGTGCCTGCGGGCTTCCCCCGCCGTCTGTCCCCACCGTAGTTGAGATCGCCCCCGCTTCGTCCTTGCCTCTTTCGGTTACACCCCGCTCCCCGGACCCGAGGATTCGCCGAATCTCCCCGGAGAGCTATGAAGTGGAAGCCTCCCTCTTCGAGGCACTTCTGGACGACCCATCCCGGTGGTTGCCTAGAGCGTGGCTGGAGCCGGAAACCAGGGATGGTGAAATCGTCGGCTACCGGCTAGGCGGTGTCACGCCCGGGGGCATCCTCGACCGACTAGGTCTGGCCAATGATGACCGGATCGAGGTCATCAACGGAGAGCGCCTCCGAGGCCCCGAAGTGCTGGAGCCCATTCGGGCCTCTGCCCGTCGCACCGCCCAGGTGACTGTGATCCTGGACCGCAACGGCTTCCACAAGCTGATGATCTACCGTCTCGTTTACCACTGAATGGAGTGAGGGGGTCTGGAATCAGGTGCCTTCCGCGTAGCGCTCGGAAGCGAGTTCCCAGTGGGTGGGGGAGCGCCAGAGGGAGGAGAGAAGGAGCTCACGCATGTGGGAGAATTCCTTGGGGAGCTTGTCGTAGAGTTTCTCGAAGAGCTCTTCGTGGGAGAGGAGTTCGGTCTTCCAGGCTTCCCGGTCAATCTTCATCAATGCGCGGAACTGCTCCTTGGAGAGGTCAATACCCTCCCAGTTCATGTCCTCATAGCGAGGCATCCAGCCCAAGGGGCTCTCGATGGCAGCAGCACGACCGTGGACCCGATTCACGATCCACTCAAGGACACGCATGTTCTCGCCAAAGCCAGGCCACATAAAATTCCCATTCTCGTCCCGGCGAAACCAGTTGACCCCAAAGATACGGGGCGGGTTGGAAAGGTTGCGGCCAAGCTGAAGCCAGTGGTTGAAGTAATCGCCCATGTGGTAGCCGCAGAAGGGGAGCATAGCGAGGGGGTCACGGCGGACGACCCCCTGCTGACCAAAGGCAGCGGCGGTAGTTTCGGAGCCCATGGTGGCAGCGAGGTAAACACCGAAGTACCAGTTGGCAGCTTGGTAGATGAGAGGCACCGTGGAGCCTCGGCGGCCACCAAAAATGAAGGCACTGACAGGGACGCCCTCGGGGTTCTCCCAGTTCTCATCAATGACAGGGCACTGACTTGCGGGGGCGGTGAAGCGAGCGTTGGGATGAGCAGCCTTGCGCCCGCAACCCGGCGTCCACATCTGGCCCTGCCAGTCGATCAGTTCCGGGGGAGGTTCATCGGTGAGGCCCTCCCACCAGACATCGCCATCAGGGGTGAGAGCGACGTTGGTGAAGATGGTATTCGCGCGAATCGAGGCAATGGCGTTCGGGTTAGTTTTTTCAGAAGTACCAGGAGCGACGCCAAAGAAACCGGACTCGGGGTTGATGGCGTAGAGCTTTCCGTCCTTGCCAGGGCGGATCCACGCGATGTCATCGCCGACCGTAGTGACCTTCCAGCCTTTGTAGCTCTCCGGTGGGACGAGCATGGCAAAGTTGGTTTTGCCGCAGGCAGACGGGAAGGCAGCGCAGATGTAGGTTTTCTCGCCTTGGGGATTTTGGACCCCGAGGATGAGCATGTGCTCGGCAAGCCAACCGTCATCACGGCCCATGTTGGAAGCGATGCGTAGCGCAAAGCACTTCTTACCTAGGAGGGCGTTACCCCCATAGCCAGATCCGTAGGACCAGATGGTGCGCTCTTCCGGGAAGTGGACGATGTACTTGACGTCTTTGTTGCAGGGCCAGGGGACATCTTGCTGACCAGGTGCAAGAGGAGCACCGATGGAGTGAAGGCAGGGGACGAAATCACCGCTACCAAGGGCCTCCAGAACATGGCGACCCATGCGGGTCATGATCCGCATGTTGACAACGACGTAGGGGGAGTCGCTGATCTCGACTCCGATGTGAGAAAAGGGTGATCCAACGGGGCCCATACTGAAGGGGATGACGTACATCGTGCGCCCTCGCATGGAGCCGTCGTAGAGCCTGGTGAGGGTAGCCTTCATCTCCCGGGGGTCGACCCAATTGTTGGTAGGGCCGGCATCCTCCCGGCGACGGCTGCAGATGTAGGTGCGATCTTCAACGCGGGCGACATCAGAGGGGTCAGAGAGAGCCAAGTAGCAGCCAGGGCGCTTCTCAGGGTTGAGTTTACGAAAGGTACCGCTCTTAACCATCAAGGCACAGAGCTCCTCGTATTCGGCTTGAGAGCCATCGCACCAGTGAACCCTGTCGGGCTTGCACAGAGCAATGATCTCGTTCACCCAAGCCACAAGCTTGGGGTTGTCGACGTACGAAGGAGGCTGGCTGCCAGGGACGGGCGTGCCGTTCGTTGCTTGCGTCATCGTCGGAAAGCTCCAGGTAAGCCGGGCGCCTCCCAGGCGCTCGACGCTGCCCCTTATACCCCGAACCCACGGCCCTTGCACTCCCGGTGCCGAACCCCCAGAACGCATCCACGCTGCTTCCCTCAACGCTTCGGTAAGATCCAGGGGGTTGGCGGATCATGCATGGGGATCGCCTCACAAGTTCCCTCACCTACGTCTTCTTCCCGCACGTGGGAGAGCATCCTCACGGCCATCTCTACCGTGGCCCTCTCGCCGATTTAGCACGTCGAGCCCGGGAGAGCAGCGCCAATCTCTCAGCGCCGGCAGTATCTGCAAGGAGGAGCTCCTGGGGACCAAGGCGCTGCAAGGTCGCCCTCTCTGTCAACAGCCACAGCCGCTGCAGGTGTCGCAGGGGAACCAGTCGCAGGTGGTCTTGCTGCAGAACTGCCATTTCCCACCACCGCAGCACTGCCAGGAAGTGCCATTCTTCCACTCGCATTTGCTCGTTGGTTTAAGCTGGCAGGTACTCCACGTGCAGGCATTGGTGCAAACCCGCTGGGAGCAAGGATCGCAACCTCCTTGCTGGGTCTGTCCAGGGGAGCAAACGCCCTCATTTTGGCAGCTCCCAAAGTTACCCCACTGGCAGGAATCGTTGCAGGTACGAACCTGCTCTCCACAATTTCCACATTCCTGTTTGCTGATCTGCCCCGGTGAGCAGGGCCCCTCCGATCCACAGTCGCCGAAGGGGTTCCAAGTGCAGGTGTCGGAGCAAGTACGGACCCGGAGCCCGCAATTGCCACAGGGCTCGCTCTCCTGAGAGCCCGGGGAGCAAACGCCCTCGGCCTTGCAGGTGGGGGCACCCCAAGTACCGGTGGGTCCACAGGTCCGGGTCTGCTGACCGCACTTGCCACAGACACCGATCACTTCTTCTTGCCCTGGAGAGCACTCGGTGGAAACACCACCAGAGCCCGCAAGCCCTGTACCCGCCTGGCCCGCACCAGCTTGACCCGCACCAGCCTGGCCCGCACCGGCCTGGCCCGCGCCGGCCTGGCCAGAGCCCGCGGTGCTCCCACCGGAACCTCCCTCGGGGAAGGTGGAGGAGCCCCCCTGGGGGAAGGTAGAGGAACCTCCCTTGGGAAAGGTGGAGCCGTTGCCACCCATACCGCCAGAGCCCTCCTCCTCACTCGCACCTCCCTTCCCATCCTTGCGGCCAGGGCGCGTGATCTCAACATCGGGGTCGTCCTCTGGAGAGGCTGCCGCACATGCCACCAGGATCACCGTAAGGAACAAAGAGAGGCCATACATGACAGAGAGAAATACACCAAAACTACCTCAAGGGGGCGGTTCCTCACGGCAGGAGAGCCTAAACGGAAAGGGGAAATCTCTAGCAGCCGGGTGCCGACCCTGTAGGGGTTCATCATCAAGACCATCCTCAGCAGAGCGCGGAGCACCCGCGTTGCTTCTTCTACACGTTACCTAACCCATGAGGTTACCTAACCCATGAGTCGAGCGGGGGCACATGTCTCGTTGAGGTTTGCTATAAGGCGTACATGAGGCGTGCATTGGTTCTCCTCGGGTTGGGCCTGATGCTCTCCGGATGTGCTGAGCTCCACCATGTGGCTTATGGAGAACTGGAAAAAGACCGGGGACGCCCCTTCGAAATCATGGTGAGTGAGACAGGGGTCAACCTGGAGGAGGCTGCCGCTATGGCCCGAGCGCTGAGTACAACCCGCCAGGGAAAGCGGCAGATCAGCACCGTGGAAAACATCATTGCCCTGTTTCAGACCGGCCCCAAGACCGGCAACGTCGTCTTCAATGATACCTATGCAGATCGTCTCTTTGAGGATTTGATTCGGGCCTGCCCATCTCTGCGCATTCATCACTTGATTGTGACCCGCGAGAGCAACCAATACCCGGTGGTTAGCGGGGAGATCGTGCGCATCAAGGGCGAATGTCTCTAACCCTCTCGAACGCTGTGCCTTTCCTCCCTGTGGTAGAAGCGGGCCCATGAGCGAGCTTCGCTATCCTTTCGTCCGCGTGGATGTCCCTGCTGAGCTGTCCGAGGAGGTCAGCATCGAACTCTTCGACCTGGGAGCCCTTGGGATCGAGGAGAGGGATGCCACCACGCTTCAGCGAGGAGCTGAAGGCAAAGTAACGCTTGTAGCATCCTTCCCCGATCACCAGGCTGCTCACGAGGCCATCAACGCCCTTGATCCAGCCTGGTTTCCTTCTCTGGAGGAAGTCGCGGGCGATGCCTGGCGAGACGCTTGGAAAGAGCATTTTCACCCTTTCTCTCTCACTCCCCACCTCACAATCCGACCCCCCTGGGAATCCTACACCCCCCAGCGCCCTGATGAGCTAGTCCTAGAGCTGGAGCCAGGTCGTGCCTTTGGCACCGGGCTCCATGCGACCACTTCGCTGGTAGCTCGTACCCTCGACCAGGAGCGTCCTCGCCTCCAGGGGGCTTGCATGCTCGACGTCGGGACCGGCAGCGGAATCCTGGCACTAGTGGCCTTGGCCCTGGGTGCTTCCTCCGCGGTGGCTATCGACAACGACCCGGAAGTGCTCGATGTGGTACGAGAGAATGCTGCACGTAACGGAATGAGTGCCCGTATCACTGCCTCTACTGCAGACTTGGAGGACTTGCATGAGCAGTTCCCGGTAGTGGTAGCCAACATCGAGGCACGGGTGTTGATCCCCATGGCGGAAGCACTAGCAAGCAAAGTCCATCCAGGCGGCTTGCTCGTGCTCTCGGGCATCCTGGCGGGCCAAGAGGATGACGTGCTCGCAGCTTACCGTACGCTTCTACCCGTGCGCATGGAACGAGAGGCCGACTGGGTCTGCCTGATACTGGAGCGCCCTCGCCAAGTTACGCAGGAGGCACTGCCTTGCGACTGACGCGCAAGTAGCCATGATGGAGAATCTGAAATACTTCCTCGACAATTCGCTCTAGCTCCTGCTGCTCGATAGGAGCCCGCTGACAGGTATCAAGGAGGAGGCTTTTCATCCCGCCCAGGGTAAAAATGGCGAGGATCTTCGGGTCACCCTGACCAACGATCCCCAGCGCCTGACCGTCGATGAGAGCTTCTTCCAAAATTCCCAGAAGAACCTCCTCCACGGCCCTCACCTTCCGTACGAATTCCGGGTCCAGCCCTGCTGCATACGAGAAGAAGATGGTGGTCAGTGCCGGGTCGGAGAGGAAGGCCCCTAGCACGGAGCGGATGTTCTGCCGTACCTGCTCCTCCACATCTCCTGCCAGATCGACCCGCAAAATCGACTGCTTAAGCTGCTGGGCAATGTCGTCGGCTAGGGCCTCAA